>PKTO01000026.1 GCA_002869095.1 Clostridiales bacterium | reverse complement strand
GCCTTCGCTTTTGCACTCGAACAAAAGGTTATGGATTCATTTGCTGTAGGAATGCAGAGTTTTGAGGAAATAGAAGACAATGTCAACCGTTTCGAAGGAAAGGTTACATCGGGCAATATACTTGAAAAGATAAAAAGGCAGGACAGGCATCTGCACATTGCGGATTGGTGCAGACGTTGCGGAAAATGTGTTGAATCGTGCAAGCAAAATGCACTTTCACTGGGACCTGAAGGTGTTGAAGTTGATGAAAATCTGTGTGTTTTATGCGGCTATTGCAGTGCATATTGCCCTGACTTTTGCATTAAGATAATTTGAAAGGGGAAGTGCTCTTGCGTATTATGGGATTGGATGTCGGTGATAAGACGATAGGGGTATCTCTAAGCGACGAGCTTTTTTTGACGGCGCAAGCAGTCAAGACGATAAAAAGGAAAAGCAAGAAGAAAGACCTATACGTCTTAAAGGGAATAATAGAAGAAAAGAATGTCGGCAAAATTGTTGTTGGTTTACCCTTCAACATGAACGGAACCTTGGGGCCTCAAAGTCAAAAAGTCAAAGAATTTGTCAGCTGGCTTGAGGAAAAGACGGGTTTAGAGTGCATCTATGAAGATGAAAGATTGACAACTGCAATTGCACGGCGTTATCTTATAGAAGCCGACATGTCGAGAAAGAAAAGAAAGGAAGTCATAGATACGGTTGCAGCTGTTCATATATTGCAATCATATCTCGATAAAATAAAACGGGGTGAATAAATGGAAGGCAGAATAATCGAGTTGATTGACGAGGAAAACGAAAAAAAGAAATTTGAATTGATTGAGATCATAGAACATGATGATAAAAAATTCGCTATACTTGCACCGCTTGAAGACGGCAGTGAAGAAGCTATTGTATGTGAAATAACCGATAAAGGCAGTGAAATCATAATAGAACCGGTTGACGACCCAGATTTGCTGGATACAATTGAGCAGCTATACGACGAAATGGACTAAAAAACACCCTTTGGGTGTTTTTTAGTATGTAATTTATGATAAAATATCCTTGTTATTTAAAATAGTTACGAGGTGATACGGTGTATCTTAAAAGCATAGAAATGTACGGATTCAAATCATTTGCGGAAAGAGCCGAGATAAAGTTCAAGGATGGAATAGCGGGAATCGTAGGCCCGAATGGAAGCGGAAAGAGCAATATAACAGATGCTGTAAGGTGGGTTTTAGGCGAACAAAGCGCAAAGGTTCTCAGGGGCAGTAAAATGGAGGATCTTATTTTCAGTGGCACAGATAGAAGAAAGCAATTGGGAATGGCGGAAGTTTCTCTTACCTTCGACAACAAGGAAGGCAATCTTCCTATCGAATATGGAGAGGTAATTGTAAAGAGAAGAGTCTACAGGTCCGGCGAAAGTGAATACCTTATAAACAACAATCCATGCAAATTAAGAGAAATCAAAGAATTGTTCATGGATACCGGAATTGGTATAGACGGATATTCGATAATAGGGCAGGGACGGATTGATTCCATCTTAAACAGCAAGTCCGAAGATCGCAGAAAATTATTTGAAGAAGCAGCGGGAATTGTCAAATATAAGACAAGAAAAGAGAATACAGGAAAAAAACTAGAAAATACAAATAAAAACATATTGAGAGTCGAGGATATACTTAATGAACTTGAAACAAGAATAGGTCCGTTGAAAAATGAAGCCGAGAAAGCAAAAAGGCATGAGGAATATTACGGAGAGCTCAAAGGTCTGGAGATATCTTTGTTTATGGAGGAAATCGATAGGATCAATGAAAAGATAAAGGAAAACAGAGACAAATTGGAAGCTGTGGAATCAAACATTTCAAGCCTGAAGTCAAAGAAAAGTGAAATAAAAAATGAATTGGTTGAAACGGAAGCTCTACTGGAAAATTTAAGAAATCAATTGCAGAAAGACGAAAAAAGTCTTTTCAATGCAAACGAAAAAAGAAATCAATTGAATTATGAGATTGAATTGATCGCCGAAAAAAAACGTTCGGCCACAAAGGAAAAAGTGAAGCTTGAAAACCAAATAATTGAATATGGCAACGAAAGAAAAGAACTGGAAGCTGAGCTTGACTCAAAAAAAATGCTCATGCTTGAACTTGATGAAAACAAAAATAGGCTTAAAGACGATATTTTTGAAGAGGAAACAAAAATTAAAGAAATTTCCAATAAATTGATTGTTGAAAAAGAACAGCTTCAAAAGAATAAAACGAAAATATTCGATGATTTCAACAAGTCGTCTGAATTGAAAAGTGAATTGGCAAGCCTCGACACAAATGAAAAAAGCGTTGAAAAACGCATGACCAGATTGAATGAGGAAAAAATCGGGATTGAAAGAAATGTTTCCGAATCGGTCATTGAAATGCAAAATCTTGAAAAAGAAATATATGGATTGAAAAACAAAAGATCCGAATGCGGCCAGAGACAAAAAACGCTTGAAGAAATCTTCAACAAGAACAAAAATCTTGAAAATAATAAGACTATAGAAATAAGCGATATTGAGCGAAATCTAAAAACACTCAAAGAAAAACAGAATTTTTACAAGAAAATGATCGACAATTATGAAGGATTCAACAGCAGCGTAAAAAATTCACTGAAAGCCTTGCGTGCAAGTGATTTGGAAAAACATATGGAAGGCACGGTTTCCGACATAATCGAAGTGGATAAAGCATATGAAGTTGCATTGGAGACGGCCTTGGGCTATTCAAGCCAGCATATAATATGCGATACTGTCGATTCTGCCAGAAGAATAATCGAGTTGGCAAAGAAGGAGAAAACAGGAAGAATAACCCTTTTGCCAATGAG
>PKTO01000199.1 GCA_002869095.1 Clostridiales bacterium | reverse complement strand
TTATCTGTCGTAAATGTTTGCCGCCTGGACAATTTTTGTTTTTACGGCCTCCCTCAGTTCTGGAGGCTCTATAACCTCTGCTGAGGCTCCCATTCCCAGTATCCAGTTGGCTACGGCATCCATGCCCTGGGTGGTGGCCTCAAGAAGTATTGCGTTCTCTTCGGGAATGTCGGTTATTGTCTGCCCCTGGGCTATTATCCTTTCCTTTGTGGGCTGAATGAAGGGAGGCCTTATCTTTACGGCTATCTTCATTTCCTTGCCCTGGAATATTCCGAAGCATTTTTTTACATGGCCTTCAAGGTCGAAAGCCCTGTCCCTTTGGAATTTTTCTTTTAGCAACTCGTATTCTTCGACACGCACCAGCTTGAAGTACATTTTCCTGTTTCTTTTTTCGCAGTGGGCTATCAGGTATATGCCCCCTTCGTGCTCTATGAGGGCGTAGGGCTGGACGATGCGTTCGCTCTTGCCCGATGTGTTGGATGTGTATGTCATTCTTATTTTCCGCCTGGATATTGCCGCCCTCTGGAAGTCGTCAAGCTTTGTCCGCTCTTTGCCAATGTCCATTTCGGCAGAAGTTCTTTTTACCGTGAACACGTCGTATGGCTCCGCTTCCCTTACCGTTTCGGCCTTTGCCCCTCCCTGCGGGAAGTAGCGGAAGTATTCGAGCTTGGCCATAACAGATGAAAATTCGCTTTTGTAGTGGGGAAGGCTCTTTTCCAGCTCCTTGCCCAGCATTCTCATCGCTTCGAATTCGTTTCTGGTTATCGCGCAAGGCAAGTGGTTGAGGGGCGAGTAAAGCTCGTATCCCCCGTCGGGCCCTGTAACTGAAAAAATCGCGAAGCCCGCCTGCTCAAGGTCGTCCCTGTAGCGGCGAATCTGCCTTGGGGCGACTTCGAGCTCTTCGGCGAGTTCGTCGATTTTCATACGTTTCCTGCATTTAAGAAGCAACAGCATATTGATTGCATTCCCCAGTCGGCTCATGATTTCCCCCTAGAATTTTTATCCATCTTTAGTAGTTATATAAAAGATTTGGAAATCCTTTGGCGAAAATTGTCGAATCGCTAAATATACAAGTTTTTTATTGTTTTTTTGCTGTTTTTCCTCAATATTTCGTTCAATTCAAAGTATGCGGCCTTGTTTTCTCCTATACCAAGGTTGTTTCCGAAAAATATCCTCCCTTTTTCATCCATGGTTTCAAGGCACTTTTCCAGAAGAGGGGCCTGGTCCGGATAGGCTTGGGCAAGATTTTCCAGGTTTGTTTTTACCTTTTCAAAATCCGCCTTCATGCGAGTCAAGTTGCATTTGTCATAGCTAAGGGACGCCTCCTTGAGAGTTGCTGCCACATAGGCCCCAAGCCAGGCGCTCAGCACTTCCTGGTTGCAGGGATGCTTGCCGGCTTCCTCCGTTTTCAGCTGCAATGTGTCGAAAATGGTCTTCTTGCATGCCTTTCCGGCGGTTTCCCTGTACACCGCGGTAAACTCCATTTCGGCAAAGGCCTTTTGGCTTTCTGCCGAGCCGATTTCGAAGTGCAGCCTCATGGGCTCGCAAAGCCCTCCTATGAGGACTTCGCTCTTTCCGTCTTTGTTCTTCTGCGGGTATCCGTTTAGGTTGTCGCCCATTGTCAGCGGAGATTCGCTTCTTATCACCAGCCTGGCGTCTTTAACGGACTCGTTTCTGAGCGCTTCCGTCTCTTCCCTGAATATTTCCTCGAGGTGCTCGTAGTTCTGCACATGGTGGGCCCTTCCTCCGCCGGCATCTGCCATTCCTATGAAGTCGGGAACGCTGTACCTTTTGTTGCAACCCACCATGTTCACTTTTATGCCGCTTTTCCTTAGCGATGCGCATATCCCCGGCAAGTCCTCGCCTGCGGCCGATGGAGATGTGGATTTTCCGTTTGTAACGAGAATTATCTGGCACTTGTAATCCTTGGCGGCTCTTTCCGTGATGAGCCTGTCCGCCAGCATTAGGCCTTCGTATAAATTCCTGCCTCCGTGGGGAATTATCCTGCTTACCTGCAGCTTTATGTCCGGAACCATTTCGCTTACAGGATGTATGAGCTCCTGGCATATGAAGCCCCGGTGGTTGAAGACTACGCATCCGAAAAGGTCCTCGTCCCCAAGCTCGCCTATCAGTTCGTAGGTAGCCATCCTCACGTGGCTTATTATGGGAGTGAACATGTCCGTGAAACCGTAGACCTTGTCCGGCTCCGCCATTTCTTCGCACATGTCTATGGCCATCACAACGCACACCGGCCTTTTGTCGCGCGGCTCGTCCGGAGGCGAAAGCGTCACTTGCAAATGAGTTTTGCCGCCAGGCGACGAAATGTTTTTCCTTGTGAATCCTGTTTCCATTTTCATTCCTATTTCCCCCCTTGCATATATAGGAGAAACTTTACCACCAATTGTGGACATATAGCGGCGGAATAAAAAATCCCCCGGGCTTAAAGGCATGGGGGATCTGTTGTTTGAAAATTGATTGTCCGGTTATTTTATGTATTGGCTTTAGTCAGCTCATCATGTTGACTGCCATTATAACTGCCGCCAGAAGGTTTGTGGCGGCGAATATCTTCTTGAGGTTTCTGGGCCTGCTCTTGATGGCGCATTTGCTGCCTATGAAGCCTCCGGCTATGGCCATCGCCACCAGGGGCAGTGCGAAAGCCGGGTCGAAACTTCCATGCACCATGTGGCCTGCAAAACCCTTCAACGCCGTCGTTGCCACCATTGCGGAAGATGTCCAAACCGCAATTTCCATGGGCACTCCGCAAAGCAGAACCATGAGAGGCACCTTGAAGGCCCCTCCGGAAATCCCTATGGCCCCTGCGAAGAATCCGACTGC
>PKTO01000247.1 GCA_002869095.1 Clostridiales bacterium | reverse complement strand
TATTTTTTATCAAGAATTTCTTTTATGCTTGCCAGTCTCTTTTCGAGATAGCTTTTTTCTTCTTCAAGATATTCTTTCTCATCTACGGGCTCGGTTTCGTAATAAGCCCCGGCTCCACGTCCGAAAAAACCTCTTTCTGCGCCGTAGAATCCGCGGCCTCTGGCCCCACGGCCAAAAAAACCTCTTCCGCCTCGACCGAAAAAGCCTCTTCCGCTTCCGGCTGTATAGCCGGGTTCGTCGTAGCCTGCGCAATATCCCATGCCTCTGCCTGTCAAGGGCCCTCTTCCATCGGGTCCTCTTCTGTCTCCTCTAGCCATGATTTCGCCTCCTTCTTATAGGGCATATGCCCTTATCTATTACCATGGTACACCCGTTATGGGCATATGTCAATAACTTTTTGTGAAAAAAAAGAACCAAGCCGCATGCTCTTTGCACGGCTTGGTTCCCGTTTTCATCGGTTTCTTCTGTTTCTGCCCCTTCCCATTCCGGGGCCTCTTCCTCTTCCCATTCCGGGCCTTTCGGGCGGGTTTTCGCGGTAGTCCTGTTCGAAGCGCCTGTCGCAATCGACCCTTTCATCGCCGCACTCGGGACACCTGACGCTTTCCATTTCCTTGAGGTTTTCAACCTTGTTCTCCCACTCGTATCCGCAATTCTCGCAGACAAGCAGGCATATGTTTCTGGTGTAGTTGCCTCCCTGTATCCTTATTGCCTTACCGTTTATGAGGCTGTCCGCGACCTTTATTTTGGCGGCGTTGTATATCCTTTGGAATGTCTGCCTTGAAACCCGCATGGCGGTAGCGCAGGACTCCTGGTCCAGGCCCTCAAGGTCCTTGAGGCGTATGGATTCGAGCTCTTCTATTTTGAGTATGTTCTCGTCAAGGCTTTTGCCCTCCACGCCCTCCGGAGTAAAATACCGGTGGTCGGGCATTTGGGCTATGCGCCTCCATTTTACAGGTCTTGGCATGGTTGGACTCCTTATTAAGTAGAAAGTAGTAAGTGGAAAGTGGAATGTAAAAGCAAGTGCAAAAGCTTAAGTACAGTTTAAAGTGGAAAGTAGAATATTAAAAGCGTAAGTACAGGTGTCAGATGTCAGTAAATACAAGGACAAACGACAAAAACCTGAAATGCCCTATTCTTTTGTTGTTCGTTCTTTTCTGATATCTGTTATCTGTTATCTGTTTCTACTTCCCTATTGTTTCCGTCATTACGGCTTTTATTGTGTGCATTCTGTTTTCGGCTTCGTCGAAGACTACTGAGTATTTGCTTGTGAACACTTCGTCTGTGACTTCCATTTCGTCGAGTCCGAATTTCTCTTTGATTTCGCGTCCCACTATTGTATTGAGGTCGTGGAAGGAAGGCAGGCAGTGCATGAAGACCACGTCCGGATTTCCTGTGGCTTTCACCATGTCCATGTTGACCTGGTAGGCGCCCAAGAGCCTGATTCGCTCCTCGAACAGGGCTTCCTCTCCCATGGAGACCCATACGTCCGTGTAAAGCACGTCCGCATCCTTTACGCCCTCTTTTATGTCCTCGGTAAGTTCAATCACGGCGCCTGTCTTTTCAGCCAAAAGGCGCATCTCGGAAACAAGCTCGCCTGCAGGGAAAAGTTCCTTGGGCGCAACCGCCACGAAGTGCATTCCCATCTTGGCCGCTCCTATCATGAGCGAATTGCCCATGTTGTTTCTGGCGTCGCCTATGAATACGAATTTCATTTTGTCAAGGGGCTTGTCCACATGCTCCATAGCCGTCATGAAGTCGGCAAGGATCTGTGTGGGGTGGTAAAGGTCCGTCAGGCCGTTCCATACGGGAACCCCTGCATTTTGAGCCAAAGCGTCCACCGTTTCCTGCTTAAATCCCCTGAATTCGATCCCGTCGTAGTATCTTCCCAGAACCTTTGCAGTGTCGGCTATGGATTCCTTTTTGCCCATTTGGCTGTTTGAGAGGAAGGTTACGTTGGCGCCTTCGTCGAATGCCGCCACCTCAAAAGCGCAACGGGTTCTTGTGGATGTCTTCTCGAAAAGCAGAACCACGTTCTTGCCTTCCATAAGGTCTCCCTTTATTCCCGACCTCTTCTTCTTTTTAAGGTCGATGGCCTTGTCGAGAAGGTGCCGGATTTCCTCCGGCGAAAAATCCTTTAGAGTTATGAAGCTTCTTCCTTTAAGATTTACTGGCATGGTATTGTCCCCCTTAAGTATGGTAGTCAGATATCAGATATCTGATGTCAGGTGTCAGAAAGTGCAAGTGCAAAAACAGATGTTGGATGTCAGAAAGTGCATGCTGTCTTTCACTCTCTCACCAGCGGCATGCTCATGCACCTGGGTCCGCCTCGGCCCCTCACGAGCTCGGAGCCCTCTATCTCGACGACTTCGATGCCCCTTTGCCTGAGTGTTTCGTTGGACGACTCGTTGCGGTTGTAGGTTATCACTACTCCCGGAGCTATTGCAAGGGTGTTTGTGCTGTCGTTCCACTGCTCCCTTGCGGCGGTTATCTCATCGCCTCCACCGCTTTGTATGAATTCTATGGCAGGAACTTTCAGGGCTTTTTTAAGGGCCTTCTTGAGGCTCTGCATGGGCTCGACCCTGGGTGTCCCGTTTTTGCCCGGTGTCAGCCTGTATGTGGAAACGGACTCCTCCACTCCCGGATATATTGTGAATTTATCGTAGTCCAGCATTGTGAACACCGTGTCTAGATGCATGTATGCCCGTGCGAAAGGTATCTGAACCGCGTAGACTTCCCTTATGCCGGAGTCTCCACCGAAAAGGTTTTCCGCAATCTTCTCGATTGCCTTAGGCGATGTACTCTCGCTGCAGCCAATCAGCACACCGCTGTCGATTACGAC
>PKTO01000187.1 GCA_002869095.1 Clostridiales bacterium | reverse complement strand
TGTAACGATTCGCGAAGTCGTTGGAAATAGACAGAAAATTTTAAATTAAAACGCATTGGTGCCAAAAATTTGGCACCAATGCGTTTTAATTTAATTAAGATACAAGAATAAACGGCTATTTTCAAGGGCTTAGCCATATATTTCTCTATCCTGGTTGTTGGCATGATTATTGCACTATATACATATGCAAATAATCATATAACATAAGGAGGAATACATAATGAGCGACATGAGTTATTTAAAGGACAAACCGATTGCAGTTTTGGGCGCTGGTGCTGTCGGAAAGGCGATTGCCGGTGACTGTGCTTTAGGCGGCGCAAAAGTAAGACTTTGCGACATGATGCCTTTTGCTGAAAAGACTCTCATGAATGTTGAAAGAGTCGGAATTAAATTTTATGGTGAGCAAGCTAACCTTTACGGTTTTGAGCGTGAGGGATTTGCCAAGATGGACAAAGTGACAACAGATGTGGCGGAAGCCGTCAAAGGCGCTGGAATAATCGTAATTGCCACACCTACATTTGGACATGTTCCTTTCTTCAAAAAATTGATTCCGTGCTTGGAAGATGGTCAAGTCATCAATATCTTCCCAGACAACTTTGGATCCTTGGTTCTCAGAAAGATGATGGCTGAAGCCGGATGCAAAAAAGACGTTATCATAGGCGGATGGTCAAGCTCCACATACGGAAGCCGTGTTGACAAGTACGGCGATGTACTGTCTCACAAAATAAGAGTTTACTACAGAGCTATAACGCTTAGAGGCGCTGCAATGCCGGCAAAAGATACAGACGCATTTATTGAAGCTTCAAAGTATCTTCCTTCGATGGACGGGGTTACATACGGAGACGGAGCGGTAGCAGGAGATACGGTTCTCGATAACGGATTTTCAAATGTCAATCCTGTACTTCATTGCCCTGGAGCAATTCTTGGTGTATCGACAATGGAGAATTACGGGAAAATATTTGGTGAAGACAGAACCAAGTTCTCGATTTATTCGCATGCATACTGCGAGTCAATTTCTAATGTACAATATACTTTTTATCAGGAAGAATGCGCGTTGGCCGAAAAGATTGGCGTAGGCATCCAACCGTATGAAAAAGAGCATTTCTTCTCAAGAGAAAACGTTTTGGGTCAGGAATACATGGGACTCGATTATGTGATTCCTTTTGAAGATCAAGACCCAATCCAATATGGAACAGGACCATTTACTATGGAAAACAGATACATCACTGAGGACATTCCAGTTGGATGCCATGTATATCATGAGCTTGGAAAAGCATATGGCGTTTCGACTCCGGTAGTAGATTCCATGATCAACCTGGCATGCGCAATCCTGAACAGGGACCTTACAAAGAACGCATATACTCTTGAGTATCTCGGAATCGACAACATGACCGTTGAGGAACTCAACACATATCTAAGAGAAGGAACAAAGTAATATAATCTAATTATTTTAATTACCTAGGCAAAGGTAAATATTTAAAATGATTTAAAAGGTTTCGCAACCATAGTAATTCTATTGTTCAAATTTGAATAATTCTATAGACTACGCGAAACCTTTTTTATAAGAGTAAAGTTGTTGAATATTGCAAGCGACAAAAAAAGAGAGGAGAAAAAAACATGAAAAAGAAAATCATCTATTTACTATGTTTATTAATGATAGTTTCAACGGCTCTGGTCGGATGCGGAGGCGGAGAAGAAGCGGCGGCGCCGGAGGCGACAGCGGAAAAGCCAATCACACTCAAGATAGCAGGACAGTTTCCAACTGACAACCCTGCCAGCATAGCTGTCGAGAGCCTAAAGGCTTATGTAGAAGAAAAATCAGAAGGCCGCTTGATTCTTGAGCATTACCCTGCAAATCAACTTGGAGACGCAAACCTGGTATTTGAAGGAATAATGGACGGATCGGTAGACATGGGACTTCTCTACAACTCAAGCCAATACGATCCCATGATTGAGATCAACTCGCTTCCATACTTGGTAACAAACACAGAAGAAATCAAGAAAGTATATTCAGAGGGTTCGAATTACTACAATATCTACAGCGACATCTTCTCGAATCTTGGAGTAAAGATACTTGGAATCCATACAGACGGACTTATCGGCGTTCACACGATGGAAGAGCCTAAAGACCATGCAGACTTCACAAAAGACAAGCAGGTTCTCATAAGGACACCGGCCGTTGACGTATACTCAATGACAGCAAAAGACATGGGCTTCCAAACAGTAACAATTTCATTCGCCGACCTTTACACCTCAATGCAAACAGGCGTATGCAAAGGTTCAATCGGACAGACAGCAATCGGAACATACACAGCATTCAGAGACGTTGCAAAATACTATATCCCATACAGAGCATTTGTTGAGTGCCTCGACTACATGATAAATGAAGACACCTGGAATTCGCTTCCTGCAGACCTTCAAGAGATACTTCAAGACGGAATCAACATAGAGGTTCAGAAGCAGTTTGCAAACGTGGATAAATTGGAAGCCGAGTATTCCGCAAAGCTTGAAGAAGCTGGAATAAAGATACTTCCGGTAACGGACGAAGAAAGACAAGAAATGGCTGAATACATCAGAACAAACACATGGCCTAAACTGTACGACAAGCTTGGAAAAGACGTAATGGACCAAATCATGGAAGACTTGAAATAGCATAAACCGATAGGAATTAAAAACAAGAGCTAACAGTCGAGCCAAAGCTGAGGACTTTGCAAAATGCCAATTTCCAATAGATATGCAAGCTTCAAGCTTTGGCTCTTATAAAGTTGAATATGTTCCTAAAATTGGAATTGCTGTCTTAAGAAAAAGACAGCAAAATCAAAATTTTATGGATGAAATAAATTCAATAT
>PKTO01000174.1 GCA_002869095.1 Clostridiales bacterium | reverse complement strand
TCGCCTTTTAGCATTTTCTCTTTCGTGATTAGACCAGATTGGTAATCACGAGACGACTGCATTTTAATAATTTGTGCAGTCATTTTATACCCAGCCTGAATGCAATTATCTATTGGCGGAGAGATTAGTTTGATTAAGACTTTTCAACAATACTTAAATGCGGTTGACATTTCGGGGAAACATTGATAATATGTTAACGAAATTGATATTCCAGACTTGCGGAGAGCCTTCTTCGCATGTTTGGGAAAATAGAATATGACCTTGCGAAAAAGAGTATTCTGATTCGAAAAGGGAGTAGGACATAGCCTTGCGCATACGGCGAAGAATTTTGCCTTTGCGACAATAGAGCATGCAGCCTTCCTTTTGGAAGGCTTTTATATTTGAAAAAAATAAGGCGAATCGAAGGGAGAAAGTATTTTTGAAAAAATACAGGGGAATTGTTTTTCCGCTGGCAATTTTGCTATTGTGGGCGGTAGGTTCCGAAATGGAATGGTTCAATACATATATAGTTCCGCATCCGGTCAAAGTGCTCAAGACTGTATTGGCATTGGCTGAGGATGGAATACTGACAAGACATTTGGGAATAAGCCTTTTCAGGGTGCTTTCAGGCTTTGTCATAACCTTTTCAATCGCATTTCCAATGGCGGTGCTTGTCGGGCTCAACAAAAAAACATTTGAATATCTGTCTCCCTTTCTTGAGTTTGTGAGGCACATACCTCCCATAGCAATGATACCGCTCCTCATACTGTGGTTTGGAATAGGTGAAACCTCAAAAATCGCGGTGATAATTTTAGCGACTTTCTTCCCAATATTCATAAATACGGTAAGCGGCATTTCAGGATGCGACAACAGGCTTGTTGAAGTCGGAAGGACGTATGGGTTCACAAGATGGCAAACCTTGATTAAAATCATTCTTCCCCAGGCGCTACCGTCAATATTGGCTGGAATGCAGCTTGGACTTGGATACAGTTGGAGGTCGCTTATGGGAGCCGAACTAATTGCGGCTTCTTCGGGCATTGGATACATGATAATCGAAGCAGAACAATTGTCAAGGATAGACATAATTTTTGTGGGGATAATTGTTATAGGCACATTGGGTTGCGGAATAGATTATTTTTTCTTGAAAGCGACCAACAGACTCTTGATGTGGGAGGGTGGAAATCATGACAGGGATAAAAATCAGGAACTTATCAAAGATTTTTATGCTTAAGAACAAGGAAGTGCCGGTTTTTGATGGCATGAATCTTTTTGTTGAAAAACAAAGCTTTGTGACTATTGTGGGAAAGAGCGGTTGCGGCAAAACGACGCTTTTGAGAATATTGTGCGGCCTCGAAGAAAAAACAGGCGGAGAAGTCCTGTATATGGAAAATGGCAGAGAGTGCGGGAAATGTCCCAAAATGTCCATTGTGTTCCAGGAACCGCGCCTGATGCCGTGGTTGACCGTAAAAGAAAATATGGCTTTTTCACTCGAAAACGAAAAGGACAGTGGAAAAGTCGAAAGCACCGTAAACAAATATCTAAAAATCTTGGGCTTGGATGAATTTAAAGACGCATATCCGAGCCAGATATCCGGAGGAATGGCGCAAAGGGTTGCTTTGGGAAGAACTCTGTGTTACGAACCGGATGTAATACTGATGGATGAGCCCTTGGGAGCGCTTGACGCATACAATAGAAAAATTCTGCAAGACGAATTGATACATATTTTCAATTCGTGCAAAAAAACGATAGTATTTGTCACACATGATATTGAAGAGGCTCTTTACCTGGGGCAAAGACTCATTGTAATAGATGATGGAAAAATAATGGAAGATATAGACATAAAGGAAAACTATCCAAGGGACATACACTCGGCCAAGTTTTCAAGACTAAGGGGAAAAGCCATGCACACCATAATGGATTCCAAGAATAAATTAGCTGTGGCACAATGAAAACATTGTCGCAAAAGGGGGAGAAACATTAAAAAATCTGTATAAAAATCGGTATGAATTGAAACTATTAGGGGAAAAGGAGGATTTTATGAAAAGATTATCATTTTTTATGGCAGTTCTTGTTATGGTGATGGCTGTTTTTTCCGGTTGCGCAAGCGGTGCGGGCGAGTCGTCTGAAGTTCCGAAAAAAGAAAAGGTCAATATCTCCTATGTGAAATTGCCGCTCAATGTACCTTCAATAGTCGAAAAGAATAAACTGCTCTTTGAAGATGCTTTTGGAGAAGAAGGAATAGAAGTGGAATTTCCGGAAATAACACAAGGATCCAAGATGACCGAAGCTCTTGCATCAGGCTCGTTGGATTTTTGCAATGCCCTGGGAGGCACTTCTGCAATTCTTGCCGCCGCGAATGGCGTTGATGTTAAAATAATCGGAATCTACAGCAGGGCTCCAAAGGCTTTTACAATCATTGCAAAGGATGATTCGATAGTCGGGATAAAAGACTTGAAAGGGAAAAAAATAGTTGGGCCAAAGGGGACGATCCTTCACCAATTGCTTTTGGGGGCATTGGTGGAAAACGGAATGGCAATGGACGATGTTGAATTCATAAACATGGGAATAGGAGACGGAATGGCAGCTCTTTCTTCCGGAAATGCAGATGCGGCATTGGTTGCGGGACCAGCGGTTACAATTGCCCTTGAAGCGGGAAACAGGGTTATTGAGACTGGCGAAGGCCTTTTGGACGCTACAATCGTAATCGCTACAAGCGGTGAAATGATTGAAAGGTATCCCGAAATTGTTCAGACATATATGGACGTACATAGAAAAAGTCTCGAATATATGGAGGGCAATCCTGACGATACTTTTGCAATGACGGCAGAAGAGACCAACATAGATGTTGAAGCAGTAAAGACGATGTTTGCATGGTAC
>PKTO01000184.1 GCA_002869095.1 Clostridiales bacterium | reverse complement strand
GGGGATATGACGATATGACAAAGAAGAAAGTTTCTTTCGAGGAACACATGAATCAGCTGAAAGACTCTCTTTAAAAACTCGACAACAATGACTTGTCTCTCGAAGACGCACTTGCGGTCTACGAAAAAGGCATCGAGGCATATAATAATTGCAACAAAGCTTTGTCTGAAGCCCGTAAAAAAGTGCAGATACTTGTCGATTCCACAGAAAGAGAAACCTTCAAGGATTTAGAAGAAGGGGATTCAAACGATGACATTTGAACAAAATATGCTGGATTATAAGACAACCATAGAAGAAGCGCTCAAAAACATAGTTTTTTTGAACTGTTCTTCAAACAGCTTCCATCGAAAATTGATCGATTCGATGAACTACAGCATTCATGCGGGAGGCAAACGTCTTCGTCCCATGCTGCTTCTTGAGGCAAACAGAATTTTGGGCGGCGACAATGAAAAGGCAATTCCTTTTGCATGCGCAATTGAGCTTATTCACACATATTCCCTCATTCACGACGACCTTCCTGCTATGGACGATGACGATTTGCGAAGAGGCAAGCCTACAAACCACACTGTCTATGGAGAGGCAATTGCCATTTTAGCCGGAGACGCGCTGTTGAATCTGGCTTATGAAATAATGCTTGAGGCAATCGAAGACAGGCGTGGAATAGATGCGTCCAGAATACTCGCAGAATCTTCAGGTTCAAGAGGCATGGTCGGGGGACAGTCGGTCGATGTGCTGACTGAAGGCATATCCGTCGAAAAGGATATTCTCGAGTATATCCATATGAACAAGACTTCAAAACTGATTCAGGCGGCACTAAAAATGGGTGCGGCTCTCGCAGGTGGAAGCGAAGAGGAAATGTCCGCCTTCAGCGGTTTCGGCTTTCATTTGGGCATGGCTTTCCAGATAAAGGACGACCTTCTTGACATCGAAGGAAATGAAGCTATGCTTGGAAAACCCATAGGCAGCGACGCGACAGCCGACAAAAACACGTTCCCCAAGATAGTGGGAATCGAAGCCTCAAAAGCCGCTCTTGACGAGCACACCCGGATTGCGTTATCCGAAATCGAAAAGATAGGCGGAGACACCGTCTTTTTAAAAACGCTTGCAAGCCGTCTCTTATCCAGAAACTCTTGATTTTTTTAGGAAGGTGATGACCCCTTGTTATACATGAGAACACTGTTCTCCAACCCATACTTCAATGCATCATTTTGTTCATGGTTCACAGCTCAAGCCTTGAAGGTCATACTTACACTCATAAAGGAAAAAAAGCTGGATTTCTACCGCTTTGTGGGTTCCGGCGGAATGCCAAGTTCGCATTCTGCAATGGTAATGGGCCTTTCAACTGCCATAGGCCTTAAAATGGGCTGGGATTCTCTCGAATACGCAGTTTCAATAATATTTTCGCTCATAATAATGTATGACGCTTCCGGAGTGAGAAGGGCTGTTGGAAAACAGGCTATGATCCTGAACCAAATGATAAAGGACAGGCAGCAAAACAAACAAATCGAAGAAAAACAGCTCAAGGAATTGGTCGGGCATACTCCGATTGAGGTTTTTGCCGGGGCGATTCTTGGCATATTGATAGCCAATCTGCTAATATAAGAAATAATGTGGCGCAGTATCCTAGTCAATTTTTTCATTTTTGAAGGCGGGGCTAAAAATCCGTCGAAGGGCACATCGATGAAGTTCCTAATGATTGCTTCTGACGCCCAGTCGGGGGCTTTTGTCGGGAATAAGAAGCAGGGGGCAATCCGCAATGGCATGTGGGCTCTACCCTCTCTTCATGGAGAATCGGATTATATCCGATATAAACCTGCACGAACCAACAACTGCAGAGTAGCCTGCCTTGAGTGGAAACGGTGGACGTCGGGCTCAACGAAGCATGGCCCAGGATCCGGGCACGCTCCGTCTTGCCGCCGAAACCCTTTTTGCAAAAGAGGCTAAAGAATGATCAGGTTGCAGAGGAAAACTCCTAGGCTGTTCCTGTAAAGGAAATACATCGGGGATTAAAGTGCGGTCTCAATGGCGATCCAGTTTCATGCATGGCGACATCATGAGTATGGATTTAATGGGAAACCGCTGATTCGGCGACGATTCAGCATCCAAACGGGAAATCCTACTGGACCTAAGCCGTAAAGTTTACTCGATGTATTGCCACAATTATTTTATTCAAAGGAAACCTGAAAAATGAAAATCGACATAAATCGCATAAGATACAAATGGATAATCCATGTCACGTTCATAACTTTTATTTTTTCATTTTTGCTTAATTCTGTTTCGGAATCCCTTCTCGGCAACATGGGGCTGGCATTCGGTTTTTTGTTGCTTTTAGTCATAGTCTTGACGGGGATCATATTCGACATAATCGGCATAGCAGTAGCTTCGGCAAGCAGAAAACCATTCAATTCAATGGCGTCAAGAAAAATTAAGGGAGCCAAGGAGGCCTTGGAGCTTATAAACCATGCCGGTCCGGTTTCAAATTTCTGCAATGACGTTATTGGAGACATAGCTGGCATAATAAGCGGTTCAACTATTGCCGTTTTGATTTTGAAAATCGCTTCTTTCAATACTCTGTTCAACACATCGATTTTAAGCGTAGTACTTATTTCCTCAACAGCCTCTTTGACCGTCGGAGGCAAAGCGTTCGGCAAAGAGATTGCAATCTACCAGTCAAAAGAAATTGTTTTGAAAGTGGGACGCATAATATGTTTTTTCAATGAAAAACTTACATTCAAAAGAAAGTGACCAAAATGAATATATTGGACAATATAAAAAACCCGGAAGACATTAAAAAACTAAATAGTGAACAATTGGCGAAATTGGCTATGGAGATACGCAAATTCCTCCTGGACTCCATTTCAAGAACAGGCGG
>PKTO01000235.1 GCA_002869095.1 Clostridiales bacterium | reverse complement strand
GTTACAAAAAGGGTGCAGTTTGAGGATTCGCTTTCAGGCTGCACGCTGCTGATGTTTTTCAATCCCATTTGTCTTTCGACAAAATCTAAAATTCGCAAACTCACTTCGTATCGGGCCAAGGCCAAAGCGAATTTCCGACGATTTTATCTTATCCAAATGGGTGAAAAACTATGCATCGCGTGATACCTTCAACTCGAAACCTCAACTTGCTGGCAGGAAAAGGATAAGGATAAAGGACAGATGTCAGGTATCAGATATCAGATGTCAGTGAAAGCGAAAAGACGAAAGACAAAAGACAGATGTCGGGTATCAGATGTCAATAAAAGATTGAGTGCAAGTTTAAAAAAGAAAACATTGAAATTTTGAAAATGTGTTTGGGTTTTAAATGTTTTTGCATTTACTGCCCGCTGCCGGCTGTTCTTCCCTTTCCACTTATACTGCCTGATGCAAGGCCCGGCCTATTAGTGTATAATGTCGTTAGGATGCACGGAGGGAATATAAATGGACATTTTCATCGGGAAGATTATAAATTTCATAGCTCTGGAGATGCAGGTGTTTCTTGTCGCGGCGCTTCCTGTGGTGGAACTAAGGGGCGCAATCCCTTTGGGCATAGCTGAAGGCATGGACCCTTTTGCAGCAGCAGCGGTGTCGATAGCCGGCAGCATGCTTCCGGTTCCGTTCATACTGCTCTTCATGAAACCTGTTTTCACACGCATGAGGGGAAGCGGCACGGGTGTGAAAATAGTGGATGCCCTGACCAACAGGACCAAACGCAGGGCGGAGAAGATAAAAAAATACAGCGCATACGGCCTGGTCCTTTTCGTTGCAATTCCTTTGCCGTCGACAGGAGTGTGGACAGGCGCCATGGCGGCATCAATATTCAATGTTCCCGTCAAAAGGGCATTTTACGCCATACTGATTGGGGACTGCATTGCCGCGATGATTGTGATGATGCTGAGCAATGCGATAATAATATGAAAAACAAATGAATTTCTTGACACGCATTTTTTTAAGGTGTATGATGTTCGAGTGAAAACTTAATAAAAACTTGATACCTTATCAAGAGTGGTGGAGGGATAGGCCCTTTGAAGCCCGGCAACCGGTAGGAATACGCGGTGCCAAATCCTACAGATTGAATCTGGAAGATGAGGAACAGACGGTATAAATATGCCTCTTCCTTATGGAAGGGGCTTTTTTGACGGACAGCTCGTTCGGGTATCAAGAAACAAAATCAACAGTTCAAACGAGGAGGAAGGAAAATGACTAAAAGATTTTTAATGACTGCGGAATCGGTAACAGAAGGCCATCCGGACAAGATATGCGACCAGATTTCAGACGCCATTCTTGACGCCATCATCAAAGAGGATCCAATGGCAAGGGTTGCGTGTGAGACTACCGTGACGACGGGTCTTGTGCTTGTTGTGGGTGAAATAACTACTGAGTGCTATGTCGAGATTCCCGAAATCGTGAGGGAGACGGTAAGGGAAATAGGATACACAAGGGCCAAGTACGGATTCGATTGTGACACTTGCTCGGTGTTAACATCCATTGACAAGCAGTCGGGAGATATAGCATTGGGAGTCGACAATGCGCTCGAGAAGAAAAAGGACGAACAGGACGGCGATCCCTACGACCAGATAGGCGCGGGAGACCAGGGACTCATGTACGGTTTCGCCTGCAACGAGACGCCTGAATTGATGCCCCTTCCCATTTCACTCGCTCACAAGCTAGTAAAAAGGCTCGCGGCTGTGAGGAAGGACAAGTCTTTCGATCTCAAGTACCTGAGACCGGACGGAAAGTCGCAGGTCACCGTGGAGTATGTTGACGGAAAGCCGGCAAGGGTGGATGCCGTCGTTATTTCGACTCAGCACAGCGAGATAGCAAGCCACGATCAAATTGAAAAAGACATGATTGAGCACGTCATAAAGGCTGTGATACCCAAGAATCTGCTCGATGAGAATACAAAGTACTATGTGAATCCGACGGGCAAATTCGTTACAGGAGGTCCGCAGGGCGATGCGGGACTCACAGGAAGAAAAATCATTGTAGACACATACGGCGGATATTCCAGACATGGCGGCGGAGCGTTCTCGGGGAAAGATCCCACAAAGGTTGACCGTTCGGCATCTTATGCCGCAAGATATGTTGCCAAGAATGTAGTGGCAGCGGGGCTTGCCGACAAGTGCGAGGTTCAGCTTGCATATGCAATAGGGGTTGCCCGTCCGGTGTCCGTGATGGTGGAAACCTTCGGGACCGCGAAAATAGACGAGGACAGAATTTCTCAACTGGTTCAGAAGCATTTTGACCTCAGGCCTGCCGCAATCATTGAAAAGCTTGACCTCAGGAAGCCCATATACAAGAATCTTGCCGCCTATGGACACATGGGAAGGGAAGATCTTGGTGTTGAATGGGAGAAAACAGACAAGGCCGACATACTGAGGGAAGAGGCCGGATTGTAAGTACAGTGGAAAGTAGAAAGTGGAAAGTAGCAAGGAAAAGATTGAAGAGCAGATTTCAGATATCAGTTGTCAGATATCAGTAAGAGCAAAAGAAAAAACAGAAAGCACAGTGGAAAGAATAAGAGCAGTAGAAAGTTGGTCAGTTGGTCAGTTGGAAAGGAAAAACGGAAGAGCATAAGACAAAAAACAAAAAGGGACAGACCTTTTTTACTCCATTTTTTAGGCAAAAGATAGAGAACTGATATCAGATGTCAGATACCAGGAAAAAAGGTAAAGAAACGGCAAAGACTAAAGCAAGAAAGCTTTCAAATGCGGGTCTCGAACGATGTTTCGCATTATGAAGCCTTGACTGTATTGGGAAACTGACTGCAGTGGGCAGGAAAAGAGAAGAGCGATGACAGATATCAGATATCAG
>PKTO01000242.1 GCA_002869095.1 Clostridiales bacterium | reverse complement strand
GTGCCCGAGCTCTATGTCGAGGAAAACCAGGTCGGGCTTTTCCCTTTCTATTATTTCCAGGACCTCGTCTCCGTCGCCGGTTTCTCCAACTATTTCGACATCATCCAATTGATCAAGAAAATATTTCAGTTCGTCGCGTATATATGCTTCATCGTCCACTATCACCGTTCGTATCATAGAGCCACCCCCTTGCCCGCCGGTATCCTGAGTTCAATTACTGTTCCATTGTCCATTTTGCTACTGACGTCAAAACTGAAATTGGGTCCGAAGTATCCCTCGAGCCTCTTTATCACATTGCCGAAGCCCATCGATTCGGTGCCTGAAGACTCTCCCTTTTGAAGGATTTTAAGGTTTTCGGATTTCATTCCGACACCGTTGTCAGATATCGATATGAAGTAGCTTTCCTCTCTCTTTTCCGCAACAAGCTTAACTTGGCCCTTTTCCTTCTTTGGATATATTCCATGCTTTATTGCGTTTTCGACAAGGGGCTGAAGAGTGAGCGAAGGAATTATGAAGTCGAGGCTTTCATCCACCTCGTACATCACATCGAGTTTGTCCTTGAGCCTCGCCCTCTCTATCTCGACATATGAACGTACATGGTCAAGCTCTTCCCAAACCGGCACATTCTGCCTGTTTCCGTTCAGGTTTTTCCTGAAGAAGCTGGAGAGCGAAAATATAAGGTCGCGGGCCTTGAGAGGCTCCGTCCTGCAAAGGGATCCTATCACTGTAAGCGAATTGAAAAGAAAATGAGGGTTTATCTGCGCCTGCAAAGCCTTGACTTCAGCCTGGGTCACCAGCTTCGAGCGGCCTTCGAGCTTTGCTATGCGGAGTTCTGTGGATATGAGCTTGGCAAGCCCGTTCCCGAGAGCCGTATCAACCTCTGTTATGGAGCCTTCGGTTATCTTGTAGAGCTTAAGTGTGCCCACGATGTCGTTGCCGTCGTTGAGAGGAAGTGTAAGTGTCGACTTGAGCATGCACTTGCCGTGGAAACCACAGTCCTTCTCTTCGCATCTTCCCATTACGACGCATTCCCCGGTTGTCAAAACCCTTTCCGTGAGAAATGTCACAACAGGAGCTCCTACGGCGTGGCGCGGCGTCCCTATCCCTTCGTGCGATATTATCTTTTCTCTGTCAGTGAGTGTGACTGCGTCGAAATCCGTCATGTCGTAAACTATTCTTGCCACTTTCCCGAATTCATCCGAGTCTATTCCGTTCTTGAGGTAGGGCAAGGCCCTGTCGGCTATCTTGAGAGACAGGTCTGACTGTCTGGCAACGGCCCTTTCGCGGTCCTTGAATATTGCTTCGAGAATCATGAAAAACAGTCCCAGCCCCAGCGAATTTATTATCACCATCGGAACCAAAATGTCGATTACGAGATCGAGCGCAACCGAAAAGGGCTTGATCATGAGCAATAAGGCTATCTTCCTCATGCTCTCCGCAATCGCGCCTGTCAGCATTGCGTAGGGCCACTTGACCCTTTTGTTTCTGACATAAAGACCCATGCATCCCGCCATGAGCCCCTCGAATATGGTCGAAACCGCACAGGCCGTGGACGTTACGTTGCCTGCATTTATGAGGCCCCTGTGCACACCGGCGATAAGGCCGGAAAGAACCCCCACCAAGGGTCCTCCAAGAAGCCCGCCCGAAGCCACTCCGATTATGCGGGTGTTTATGAGCGCCCCATTGTATTCAAAACTGAAGTAGGTTCCGACAATTCCGAAAATGCCGAATACGACAGACAGTATAAGTTTGTCTTCCGTTGACAATTTTTCTTTCGCCACTATGCGCCTGAACGCTTTTATCTTCGTAAGCACAAATGCGAATATGAAAAGGTTTCCGAAGCGGTTTCCCAGCCCCAGAAGAATTTGTATCCAAAGTCCCAAGTCCATTTGATTCGCTCCATTCTGATTATATATACCTTCCATTATAATGCTTTTGAAAGTAAAAACCACAAAAATAACGCAAAAGGTCATATGGGCAAACCAAAGGCATCAAACGATTTTAAAAGACATAAAAACGAAACCAGTATTTTTAAACTTTAACAAAAAGGAAGGCCGGTTGCGATTCAACCGGTCTTCCAAATACTCTTTTTCGATTGGGTAGATATGCTTTCAAATCCTTATGCCTGATGCCAAAGCCCTTATTCTGCAGTCTTGTTGAATTTTTCCGCAAGCATTGTCCACGCAGCGAGCGATTTTTCTATTTTTTCATAGGAAATGCAGTAGGAAGCCCTGAAATAGCCTGGGCATCCGAATGCCGAACCCGGAACTATCAGTATGTTGAATTCCTTGGCTGCCTGCACGAATTCGTTGTCGTCTTCAATGAGAGCCTTCGCAAACAGGTAGAAAGCCCCGTCCGGGATTGCGCATTCGAACCCGAGCTTTAGCAAATGGTTGTAAAGCAGGTCCCTGTTTCTTTTGTAGACTTCGACTTCGACAGTCTCGTCCAGGCACTTTGCAACAACCCTTTGGAAAAGGGACGGTGCATTTGTATACCCTATGTTTCTTGTGGCGTTGCTAAGGCATATTTCGACTTCTTCGGCCTGCTCCATTTCCGGCAGGAAGGCGACGTATCCTATCCTTTCCCCCGGCAGTGAAAGCGATTTGCTGTAGGAGTAGACTATGAAGGTGTTTGTGTAGTAGTTAAGCATGTAGGGAACTTCCACTCCGTCATAGACTATCTCCCTGTAGGGGTCGTCGGCTACCACATATATTGTCTTTCCGAATTCCTTCGTTTTTTTCTCGAGCAGGGCCGCAAGCCCCTCGATGTCCTTTTCCTTGTATACTACTCCTGTGGGGTTGTTAGGGTTGTTTATTATGACGGCCTTGGTCTTGGGCGTGATTGCTGCCTCGAGGGCCTCAAGGTCGGGCTGGAAGC
>PKTO01000088.1 GCA_002869095.1 Clostridiales bacterium | reverse complement strand
CTGGTGGACTACCGGCCTTCAAGCGCATCGACAAGCACATTGACCGAACTCCACGCGGCAATCAGAGGTCTTGAAATTCTTTGCGAATGCCAAGAGATAAGAATTGTCACCGACAGCCAGTATGTAAGAAAGGGACTCACGGAATGTATACGAAACTGGAACCTAAACGACTGGCACACCGCAAACGGCACAAGGGTGAAAAATATAGATGAATGGAAACGGTTTGAAAAACTCACCGCCGAAAAATACATTGAAATCGAATGGGTCAAGTCCCACAGGAACCATCTTCAAAACGCGCTTTGCGACAGACTGGCGAAAGCGGCTGCCCTTCTGTAGAATTATTTTCCACTCAAGCTGTTAGTTAAGCCTTCAAATGGGTAAATCTCTCTATGAAGGCATTTCAAAATATTAACAGTAAAGGAGAGAAAATATGAGAGAATTTGACGGCAGAAAACTTTTTAAAACAGTCATCCTCCACGAAGCGGAGGTAGCAAAACTTTACAGTGATTTGGCAAAAACAATGGAAGACAAAAAAGCCAAAGCATTGTTTGAAAAGCTTGCAGGAGACGAATTGAGGCACGAAAAAATTTATCAAGGCCTTCTCGAAAAGCTTCCGAATGGAGGCATGCTGGAACTGTCTGATGAAGAAGCCGAGTATACGGAGCTTCTGATTAAGACCCACATATTCCAGAATGACGACGTAAAAGCGCGATACAGCAAGCGCGACGCTCTGGTAATAGCGGAAAAGGTCGAGCGAGACTCAATAATTTTTGTTGAACAGGTAAGAAGCCTTTTCCCGGATTTGATTCCGGAAGAATTCAAGACAATAATGAAAGAGGAAAAGAAACACTTGAATTATGTTCTCAACAGCCAGTTCGACAGCAGTTTGAGATTCCTTGGGCTTTAAAAACCTCATAATACAGAAACAGCCCCGCCGTTTTTAAAACCGGCGGGGCTGTTTCGCTTTTCAGTCAATCCTTTGGAATCGCTTTGGCCCCTACTTGTTTCCGCATGATTCCTGAATTTTCTTTCCTATGGATTTTCCGTATTCGTAGCATGCTTTGAGCTCTTCTCCGGAAGGTGCGTATTGTATTTCCAGCCCCTCTTCCACAAGGTCCGCTCCCATTTCCTTCATTCTCGCTTCAATCTTCTTGACTGCGCCTTTGCCCCATCCGTAGGAACCGAATGCCGCGCCTATTTTGCCGCGCGGTTTGAGGCCGACCAGTTCCTCGAGAAAGTAGCCTATTTGGGGAATCATCCCGTTGTTGAATGTGGATGAGCCTATCAGCAAGGCTTTGGCGTCTACAATTTCGGAAAAGATGCTTGTGAAATCCGAGGAGTCCGCCTTGTAAAGCTTGACCTCAATATCCTCGGAAGACAGGCCGTCCACTATGGCCCTTGCCATTTTCATTGTGCTTTCATACATTGTCTCGTAAATTATTATTGCCTTCTTCTTCATTTCAGGCTTCGCCCATTTCAGATAGGCATCTATGATTCTTCCCGGATCCTTCCTGAAGACAACGCCGTGGCTCGGGGCTATCATGTCCATGTCCAAGTCCATTTTTTGGATTTCTTCTATCTTTCTTATGAGCAAGGGGGCAAAGGGCATGAGTATGTTTGCGTAGTAGGTCTTGGCTTCCCTCATTACCATTTCCATGTCGTTTTCGTCATCGAAGAGATGCGAGCTTGCCAGATGCTGTCCGAAGGCGTCGTTGGAAAGAAGAAGCTTGTCTTCCGGAACGAATGTCATCATATTGTCGGGCCAGTGCAGCATGCGCGATTCTATGAAATGCAGATTCCTTTTCCCTATGTTGAGGACATCTCCCGTCTTGACAACATTATAGTCGTATTCCTCTCCGTAGTAATATTTGAGAAGGGCCTCCTTGGCCTTTTGTGTGCAGTGTATCTTGGCATCAGGCATCATCTTCATCATTTCTGGGAAAGCTCCGGAATGGTCCGGCTCCACATGATTTATGATCACATGGTCTATCTTTGAGATTGGTGTAAGCGATTCGATTTTCTCCAGCATTTCCCCGAAAAATCTCGATTCCACAGAATCCACCAATGTTATTTCATCGTCGATTATGAGATAAGCGTTGTAGGACACTCCATTCGGCGTATGGTAAATGGGCCCCTCAAACAATCTGAGATCCCAGTCGAAAGCTCCAACCCAATAAACACCTTTTTTTATTTCAATAGCCGGCATGTCAATCACTCCTTTTTTTGTATTCGAAATTCTTTATACCCTCTATTGATTATAGCAAACAAAAACGCCGTATGAAAGGACCGCCCTCCTTTTTTAGGAGAACGGCCCGGTTGGCAGAGAAAAACAGTTGTCAGTAGTCAGTTTTCAGTGGGCAGAAAAAGATGGAAAAGAAAAAAATTTAGAAGCATCTGTGTTTCTTTGCTTTTAAAGTGTTTTTGCGCTTTCTGAAAATCGACATCTGACTACTGATTGGCATGTGATTCTGTTCGCCGACATCGACCGATCCATAGCATTTCGAGGTTTTGAACAAGACAAAACCGTAAAGAAATTCACTCTGCTTGAAGTAAAACGAGTTTGTGAATTTCAGGTTTTGGTGAAGGACAAATCCTTTGAAATGCATGAGCAGGTCGCGGAGAAGAATCGGAATTGCTGCCAAAAAAAGAAAGAACAGTGGAAAAACACCCACTGCTCTTTTCTTTTTATTTCCTGACATCTGATATCTGACATCTGCTCTTTCCATTTTCTACTTTCTTTTTTCCCCCAGCTTGTGGATTGCCATGTTTCCGGCATCGAGTACCGCTTCGGAGAAAGCCTCGGAGAGGGTGGGATGGGCATGTATGGTTGCCGCAATATCTTCTATGGTTAGTTTGCCATTTATTGCGATGAGTCCTTCAT
>PKTO01000282.1 GCA_002869095.1 Clostridiales bacterium | reverse complement strand
GACGACAGGAAAAAAGCAATGATAAGCCAAATCAAGAAATTTTTCATGGAAGAGCGCGACGAGGATTTGGGCGACTTGGGAGCGCAGCTGATTCTGGATTTTTTCCTTGAAAAGATTGCTCCCGACATTTACAACCAGGGGCTTGAAGACGCGCATTTGTATATAAGCGAAAAACTTGAGGACATGTATGGTTTGCAACTATAGCAAAACAAGCTCGGAGCTATAAGGCTCCGAGCTTGTTTTTTCGCCATTGGTGGCCCCAGCATTCCGTCACGATTTTGCGTGCGGCGAAAACAGAGGTCAATGAAGGATCCAGCGAAGGGGCGACTTCAACCACATCGAAACCGATTATTGGCAAATCGAAAAGTCCCTTGAGCAGATTAAGCAGTTGCCGCGAGGTCATCCCTCCGAACTGCGGAGTGCCGGTTCCTGCGGCGAATGCAGGGTCAAGGCAGTCGATATCCACAGTCAGGTAGATTTTGTTGAAATTCCGCATGCCTTGCTTCACCTTATCCACAACTGCGGGAACGCCGAGCTTGTCGAAATCATGTGCGTTTATTATTGAAAAGTCCTTTCCTTCTATAAAATGCAATTCGTCCATTTCTATCGAGCGGATACCGATAAAGAAGAAGTTCTCGGGACCGTTTATGTTTTCAAGTTCGAGGGCCCGTCTTTCTGTGCATCCGTGTGAAAGCTTGTCGCCGCCAAGCTCGTCGCAGATATCGAAATGGGCATCGAGATGGATTATTCCGAAAGGCTCGTCGAGGGCTTTGTCTATACCCCGCAAAACCGGGATGGTGACCGAATGGTCCCCGCCTATCATTGTGAAGAAAGTTCCTGCCTTAACGAGTTTTTCGGTAGCATTTTCTACCGCTTTAAAAATTTCATCTCTCGGGCCATTTTCAAAATTGCCCATGTCTTTAACCTTCAATTCCTCAAAGCTTTCAAGAAATTCTGTTGTCGGAGTTATAGTGCGGGTTATATTTCTCAGTGCGTCGGGTGCCTCCGATGCTCCGGCGCGGAAACTCACGCTTCCGTCGAAAGGTATGCCGAATACGGCCACATCCGCTTCTTCTATGTCGAGGTCCGGTCTGTTGAGCCCGGCCCAAAGGCTTTTGTCATTATGCATGTGTAATCACTCCCGTTCGTTTTTATTCCATTATATCAGCATTGGAGGATGTTTTAGAAAGAATCCCGAAATCTAAAGCATTTTATGGTAGAATGTCCACATAGGATTTTTGAAAGGAAGGTTTAATGAATATTGCATTGGAAGAGAAAAAGGTTTCAGAACCGTTGAAAAAAAGATTTGAAAAGCTGGCATCCATATCCGCCGGACACTTCATGAATGATTTTTATGTCGGACTAATTCCGCCCATTTCATTTATTTTTGCCGATAATTTGGGCCTGAGCATGACTCAGCAGGGAATGCTTGCTTTTGTAATAACAAGCTTCGGGTCTTTCGCGCAGCCCTTTGTCGGCAGTTTTGTGGACAGGCACGGCAAATCATACTTGCTCATATGGTCTGTCATATGGATTTCCTTTTGGATGAGCTTCGCCGGACTGGTAAGAAATTATTATCTGCTGCTTGGCGTTGTGGCTCTCGGAGCGCTTGCATCGGCGCTTTTCCATCCATTGGGGACATCGACGGTGGTCAAGCTTGGGAGGGAATCTAAAGGGAAGATACTTTCTGTATTCATGACCATCGGGGGTCTTTCGGCAGCTGTGGCACCGGCTGTGGCGCTTCCTCTTGTGCATAGTCTAGGGCTTAAAAGCCTGGCGCTCCTGGTGATACCCGGGATGATCGTCGCAGGACTGATGTATTGGTCGGGGGTTCAGGAAGTCGAGCTGAAATCCGAAACATCGGGGAATATTCAAAGGGCCAAGGGAAACTTATTCCCAGGCATCAAGAACTTGTTTGTCCTTTGCCTGGTTTCGGTCAACAAAAACTTCATCAGAAAGGGTCTCACGGCATTTGGAATACAGATATTGATAATGAAGGGACTGGATTTGAAGATTGCCGGACTGCTTCTTTCCTTAAACCTTTTCATGGTTCCTTTGGGAACGATGTTTGGAGGATTCATGAACGACCGCTATGGAAGCAGGACAAGCCTGATGATATTCAACGGCCTTGTGTTTGTTCTAATGTTGGGGATTGTATTGGGGGAAGGCCTGTTGGCCGCCGCGGCTTTTACGCTTGTAGGAATTATGCTGAGCGCAAGCAATACACCGATTGTAATCATTTCACACGAATTGATGCCCGACAATACAAGCATGAGTTATGGATGGGTAATGGGATTTGCGGGAGGAATCGGCGCCATGGGACTTCTGCTTATCGGCGGCATATCCGATGCATACGGTTTGTCGGCTGCAATTGGAATAATGGCGCTTCCCGCATTCCTTATGGTTTTATTAAGCTACAGATTGATGAAACCAAATAGCCAAAAAAACACAGCATAAGCGGTGTTTTTTTTGGGGTTGTTTTAAAGCTGCCTGCCGCATCCAGAAAAAACGGCAATGGGTGGAGCGAAAGGTTTTGGAACTTCAATAAGCGTTAAGGCAGTAAATATTGCAAACGCCCCAAAGATTATTATTGTTGGTTTTCGTTCATATGACGGATGAGATGGAGAATGTTTAGGAAAGCATTATTTTGTTAAAGGTCTAATGTTTGAAATGCAAAAAGATTCAGAAAGTTGCAAAAAATGCATAATTATGATATTATTTTGTTTAAAGATAGAAATAATAGGGTAAAGGCTATTTTGCCATTCGATATTTTGGGAAGTATTTAATACGCTTTTCCGGAAAATTTCGCTGGAAGAAATGGTCTTTTTTAGATGTTTATTAACTATGTCGGATATTGATGAGTTAATGGTGGTGGATTCTAAT
>PKTO01000190.1 GCA_002869095.1 Clostridiales bacterium | reverse complement strand
TGCCGGCTCTGAACATTACAGGGGAAGCGCCAAATATGAAACCTTCCTTGAATGCCGCCAGCTCCATTGTCGACAGTTCCTTTACCACCTCTGTCATGTTGCGCAAAGTCAAAGGCTCGTTTATGCTTTC
This sequence comes from Clostridiales bacterium, assembly GCA_002869095.1. Classification (GTDB taxonomy): domain Bacteria; phylum Bacillota; class Clostridia; order Peptostreptococcales; family BM714; genus BM714. Next base: position 2,754 of record PKTO01000190.1, on the reverse strand, counting down.
GATTTCCCTTTTGTAATTTTTCCTGTAATAAGCATAGTTTTTCCATAACATCTGCTTTATTTTTGCAGGAGTCGATGGTTTTCTAAGCATTTCAAGTATTTCATCCCTCAAGTCTTCCGCATACCCGGCTTCGAGAATTCCATTCGGCGAAGCAATCCTTCTTCCTATTTCCCTCGCCTTTTCGTTGTCGATCTCCTGGCATATGAATTTCAACGCATGCCACATCGAATAAATATCCTTCTTGCTTTCAAGCGGCACAGATTTCAACCATGTGAAAGCGAAAAGCCTGCGTATCCAGTCCCATCTCTTTATCGGGCTCTGCAAATCCGCCGCGGGAATAAGAAAAATTCTTTTTTCCAATAGAAGAGCTCCGAAAATCCCCGGCGGATTCCCAAGCCTCCTGCCCTTTAGGGATGTCCTGTAAACTCCACAGGAAGGACTTCCCTCCATAAATACAAATGCGTCCACTTTCGCTTTTTCGAGTGTATTCATGCAGCAGACGCATCCGTCCTTTAATGCCTCAGTCACATCTTCTCCGCCCCTGTTCCTTACTTTGGCCTCGCCTTTCCACACATCGCTGCCACAGCCGCCGCGAAGACTGATCGGATCCCTGGGTATACCCATTCCAGACTGAACTTCCGGACATACGGGAGTGAAAACGAAACTCTCCTTTTCCCTTCCGAACAGACCCAGCACATCTATTCCCTTGCCATTGTATCTGGTCTTGCATCCATATACGCAGGCGCTTATGCCAATTGAAATTCTTCTTTCTTCTATAATGCTCATAACTTCACTTCCTTTTATGAGGTCTCGAATCCAAAACCGTTTAAACAACACCATCCATTGTATACCCATTTTTTTACATGAAAAAACCGCCCTTTCAGGCGGTTCTCATTAAAAGCGGTATTGATCTTTTATTTTTCTCCAAGGGCATCCTCAAAATAGGCTGCCATGTCATCGATGTTGTGCGCTCTCATGTCTTTCGGCAGAAGAGGAAGTTTTATGATGCTCTTGTCGCTGAAAAACCCCTCTATTTCCGCAACATATTTGACTTCGTCCTCTTTTTTAGCTTTCCAGAAGTCATCCGTCATTTTATCCGGCAAAATCCTGTTGATTACAAGATCTCTGACCGGCATGTCGTATTTCTTCAATATATCGATCGCCTTCTTAGTTTCTTCTATGGGAAGCTTTTCGGCGTTAAGGACAAAAATGAAATCCAATTTTTTATCGTCGATCATAATCTCGCGCGCTTTCTCCATATTTGTCTTTCTTCTGTTTAAAATCTTAAGGATCGGGTCATGGTCGAGATAATCTTTAGATCCTCTGTCCACCGACTTTGTCATCTGGGATACTTCCAAGGCCCGCTCTCTCTTTGCCAAAAGAGAATCTATCCAAACTCCCAAAAGTTCCGGGAGCGAGAAAAGCCTTATCGTATGCCCGGTGGGTGCCGTGTCGAAGACTATTTGATCATAGTCGCCAGACTTCTCGACAATAATTTCTATCATTTTATCGAATACGGCAGCCTCATGAGTTCCCGGTGAAATAGAGGAAGCGTCAAGTTGCCTGTTTATCTCTTCCATTATAATAGGACTTATTACCTTGCCGAGGCTTCTCTTGACTCCTTCGATGTACTTTTCACTCTCATGTTCGGCATCGATTTCAATTCCGTCCAAGTTGTCCCGAATATGAGTTGTGTCCATCCCTATGGGCATCTCAAAAATATCCGAAATCGAGTGGGCAGGGTCCGTCGACACAATCAGTGTCTTCTTTCCCTGTTTAGCCGTGTATGCTGCAAAAGCGGCCGAACAGCTGGTTTTTCCGACTCCGCCCTTTCCTCCAAAAAAAACAATTTTATTCATCAATATCCTCCTCGTTCTGATTGTATCTAAGCGTCAAGGTCCCAGTCTCCCCATTTTTCCTGCCATATCGATTTTCTGCCCATCATCCTTCTCTGCCACTTTTCCAAGTCCTCGGCCAAATAAGGCAATAGCTCCAATGTGTAATAGCTTGTGGGAATGGGGATTCCCAAATTGTCGGCAAAACAAATCAACATGAAATTGTCCATCTGCTCTACGGCTTCCTTGTCAAGCATGGATCTCGATTTTCTGTGAAAATCCGTAGCCGCTCCAAAAAATTCTTTCATGAATTGAATGAAACCTGTTTTTTCTTCATGAGTAGACATGTCATCATCTCCTTCATACGGTCTTTATTTGCTTTCATTATATATCGAAACAATCCAATTTCAACTCGCCAAACAGCGAAGCGTTGCAATTTGCGTCTGTAATGCAAAAATAGGTTTTAAAATACCCCCTACTCCTATTTATATTCTATCATATCCGTCAAGCCAAAAATTTCCAATGTAAAGAGTCCCGGAAAAATCCAGGACTCTTTACATTGGAAATTTTTTAGTTTGGAATCTTATCCGCAAAAGTACAACTGCGTATGGATTGATCAGACAGCACTTTTGATTTTGAAATCCCCATAGCTGCTTATGCCATGCTCTTTGAGGTCCAGTCCTACTTTTTCTTCTTCTTCTCCGACTCTCAATCCGATTGTCATGTCAATTGTCTTGAAAAGCACGAAGGTCGTTGCAAGAGTCCATATGGCTATTGACCAAACCCCGATTGTCTGCGTAACCAAAAGGTCGGTTCCTCCCCCATATAGAAGACCTCCATCGGTCGCAAAAATCCCTACAAGAACCGTTCCCGAAAACCCGCATATGCCGTGGACTGCGGAAGCTCCTACCGGATCGTC
>PKTO01000219.1 GCA_002869095.1 Clostridiales bacterium | reverse complement strand
GACATCGATCACGCAAAGAAATTGTGCTACATCATAAAGCTTCTTGCGACTGCAAGAAGAAACAACAAGACTTTCGAATTCCATGTCCACCCCGTTCTTCTCAAGAAGGACCACCCCCTGGCAAGCGTAAACAATGAATTCAACGCATTGTTCGTAAAAGGCAACGCTGTCGGCGAACTCATGCTTTACGGAAAGGGAGCCGGATCCATGCCTACAGGAAGCGCAGTTCTTGGCGATGTGATGGAAATCGGCAAACGCATATCGGAAAAGCCGTCGGTTTCGCACGCGAACAAGAACGGATACATGTCTTCACTCGAAAGCGTTGGAGAAGGCCTGAGCGAATACTATATCAGGTTCCAGGTCAAGGACCAGCCGGGAGTGTTGGGCAATATCGCCACAATAATGGGCGAAAACGGCATAAGCCTCAAGTCCGTTGTGCAAAGGGGCAAGCCGGGAGAAAAATCCGTGCCGCTGGTTTTCATAACACACGCAGTCGAAAGGAAAAATCTCGACAAGGCTCTTGAAGAGATTCAGAAATCCGAAACGATAAATGAAGTGGCTTCAATAATGAAGGTTAAGAGATAGAACAGCTTGCAGCGGGCAGTTAGCAGCAAGCAGGAAGTACAGCGGAAAGAGCAGATTTAAGATGTCAGATGTCAGATTTCAGAAAAAGATTAAATACAAAAGATTAAATACAAAAGATAATGGAAAAAGAAGCAGGCATCCCCGGTTCATTTTCAAGAATGCGGAGATGCCCGTTTTTTTATTGTTTTTCCATTTTCGATCTTTTTTCGAGAACTGCAAGCTGCACACTGCATGCTGCAGGCTGTTGCCTCTTCCCTACATTTCCATTTCTTCTTCAAATGGCTTTATCGAATCCTCAAGATAATCCTCGATTACATTCTGTATGTTTGCATCTCTCAGTATCACCGAAATCTCTATCCTTCTGTTCTGGGCCCTTGCGGCTTCGCTAGAGCCGGAAGCTATAGGCCTGAATTCCGAATATCCGCTTGCCGCAAAATATTCTCCGTATTGATTTTCGAGAACAGGATTGACATCCATCATGTAATTCAGGACTGCGGAAGCCCTCTTTGACGAAAGGTCCCTGTTGTACTCCGAAGAGCCCAGATTGTCCGTATGGCCCTGAATGCTTATCGCGTCGATGTTGACCCTTGTTTCCGGATCGCCAAGCACATTTTCGAATGCTTCCGAAAGCATGGTCAATACCTGCCTGCCTTCGGGCTTGATGTCGTATTTGTTGTAGTCGAACACCAGTCCCTCATTTATAACTATATTGCCGTTGTCCGCAATTGAAACGAGTTCCTGACCGTCCTGATTCGTCACTCCCAGTTCTTCTTCTATGGAGCTTTTGACTTTGCTGAGAACATCAAGCCTGAGCACGGCTATGCCTTGGAGCTTGGACCTCAATTCGCCCAATTCCCTGTTGCTGTCGGCGATTATCTCCCTTTGCTCTTCTATTTGCTGTTCCGAAAGCTTGAGGGCTATTTCCCCGTCCTCCACTTCCGCAAGAACATCGTCCAGGTCGTCCTTCAAAAGCCTGAGCTTCTTCTCAGCCCTGCTGATCTGTATGTTGGATTCCTCCAGCCTGCCCTGAGTGTCTATCAGCTGCTTCTTTGCATACTCAAGATTCTTGCCGGTTACGATGTTTTGTATGAAAGCCAAAAGCATCAGAAAGAAAATGATCAAGGCGATGGTCGAAATCATGTCTGTGAAAGCCGGCCAAAAGTTGTCCTCTTCGTTGGTCTTCTTGAAATTTCTTTTTCTTATAGCTTGCACGATTTGCCCGCCTCCCTTCTATTGGCCGCTTGCAACACTGAAGGTGTCGACCGTTTCCTTCAGAACATCCGTATTTTTCCTGATGTCGTCTGAAAAATCCGAAAAACTGAGGCTCATCCTTTGTATGTTGTTTTTAAGATGATAGTTGAATTCCGAGAAGTCTCTCGTGTTTTCGGAAAAATCATTCAGCGACTTTTCAAACTTGTCCACTGCCGCATAGAGCGTTTCCGCGGATTGGCCTATTCCGTCCGTAGCCGTGAGAATCCTGTATCCGACCTCGCCGGCCAAATCCCTGAAGCTCTTTTCTATCTTGTCTCCAAAGCCGTCTATTGCATTCTGCATGCGTTCGTTGGCCTTCATCATTTCCGTCTCGGGCCTCTTTATGAGGACTTTTCCCAATCCGTTGTCGAGATATTCCTCTATTTCAACCATGAGCTCCATTCGCTCGTCCTCAACCGAATTGAATACGTTGGCCACGGTTATGATGACCGAAGATACGATGCCGAACAGGGATGTCACAAACGCAACCGACATGCCCTTTACCGAATTGATCAGTCCGTTCACTATAGAATCCACATTCTCGAGGGCTTCTCCGCCGCCGTTAAGCGTAAGCAGCTCGACCAGTCTTCCTATCGAAAGCGTCAATCCGTAGAAGGTTCCCAAGAGTCCCAATATTATCATAAGTGAAACCGATTTCCTGACAAAGCGTTCTCCAAGCTGCAGCTTCTTCAGCTCGAAGTTGAAATTCTTCTCGATTATCGCCTGCGTGTTTACCGTGTCCTGGTTTTTTGACGCAGCCGCCCTGAAATCCTCAACAATGTGGTTCAATACCGCATTGTCGAACTTTGGGTTGTCAAAAGACTTGTTTATACCGAAATCCTTTGCCAACGCCTTGTATTTCCCCTTTACCGCAACCGATGAAATGAAAGCGAAGACCAATATGCCTATTATTGCCACTACAATTGTTATGGCAACGGGGTTTAATTGTCCAATGAAATTCAACATGTTTTTTCCTCCTTGAAATATTTGATATTCATATCTTACCACCTCAAATCTTCAAATAATTATATATGAACTGATTGTAACCGTATGTTTCAG
>PKTO01000127.1 GCA_002869095.1 Clostridiales bacterium | reverse complement strand
TCGCCGTATGCGCAAGGCTATGTCATACTCCCTTTTCGAATCAGAATACTCTTTTTCGCAAGGTCATATTCTATTTTCCCAAATATGCGAAGAAGGCTCTCCGCAACTCTGGAATATCAATTTCGTTAACATATTATCAATGTTTTCCCGAAATGTCAACCGCATTTAAGTATTGTTGAAAAGTCTTAATCCAACTAATCTCTCAGCCGATAGATAATTGCATTCAGGCTGGGTATAAAAGGATTGCACAAATTATAAAAAGGAGGTTTACTATGGATTTCAAATTCAAACTGGTCGAGAAAGAAATTCAGCCGACTTTGTCCATAAGGACAACAGCCGCTGTGGAAGACTTGCCGATGGTGCTCTCAAAAGCTTATGGGAAAATAATGAACTACTTGTCGGAAATAGGCGAATATCCCTCCGACGCTCCTTTTGTAGCCTACTACAACATGGACATGAAGAACCTTGACATCGAAATAGGATTTCCTGTAAAACAAAAGCTGCCAATGAGAAATTACATTGAGCCAAGCGTATTGCCTAAAGGTAGGTATGCACAATGCATTCATGTCGGACCCTACAGTGAAATAGGGTCTGCCTACGACGCTTTAATGGAATGGATGGATGAGAATGAATACAGATCGAACGGTGTCGCCTATGAGTTTTATCTTAATGACCCTGATAATGTTCCGGAGGAAAAGCTTGAAACCCGCATCATGTTCCTGATCGAATAAGAGGCCCTCGTTTATCATCCCAGAATAGGCAGCCTGCTTAAAAATTCTTCGGCTGCCATGTTGTTTCAAGAGGCAGCATATTTAGACAACCATAATGCAATTTAAGGCAAAAGGAATTTTGTTTTCTCTGAAATTCCTTTTGCCTTTGTTATGCTTTCATTTCATCTTTCTTAGGCACATAGTCCTTGGGATTAGGCGCTTTTACAATAAAAAGCTCCAGCGTCTCTCCATGCTTGTTCATTCCGTTCATCTTTACGTTATAGGGAATATTTATGATGCTACCTCTTTCATATTCTATGGCTTCATGCTCGGCCAGGCTCAGCGATACAGTCCCCCTTGCAACGATCATATATACATTCGAATTCGAATAATGCTCCGGGAAACCTTCACCTTCTTTAAAAACCATGTGGTTCAAGTGAATATTCTCATCATTTACTATTCTCTCTATTGTCTTTTCATTTCCTGTATAAAATTCATAGATTTTTTCCAACAAATTGCCACCTCCATCTGATTCCTGAATTATTGATGCATTTTTGAAATATTCGGGAGCCGCTAACAGTCCCGGCTCCCGAATATGATCCAGCAATCCATTCAATTTATGCGAAGAACTGCTCCATATCTTCTTCTACGCTGTTTATGCCGTTTATTCCAAATGTCTCCACAAGCACTTTTGCAACATTTGGCGACAGGAATGCCGGGAGTGTCGGTCCAAGCTTGATATTCTTGACTCCAAGGAATAGAAGCGCAAGCAATACTATTACTGCCTTCTGCTCGTACCATGCTATATTGTATGCTATCGGCAAGTCGTTGATGTCATTGAGTTCGAATACTTCTTTTAGCTTGAGGGCTATGACTGCCAACGAGTATGAATCGTTGCACTGCCCTGCGTCGAGAACTCTCGGTATTCCGCCGATGTCCCCAAGGTCAAGCTTGTTGTAACGGTATTTTGCGCAACCGGCCGTAAGTATAACCGTATCCTCAGGCAATTTTTCCGCAAAGTCCGTATAGTAGGACCTTGACTTCATTCTTCCGTCACAGCCTGCCATCACAAAGAATTTCTTGATTGCTCCGGATTTGACCGCATCCACGACCTTGTCCGCCAATGCGAATACCTGCGCGTGCGCGAATCCGCCGACTATGGTTCCATTTTCAATTCCAACAGGAGAATCGAGTTTCTTGGCCTGCTCGATTATCTCGGAGAAATCCTTCATTCCGTTTTCATCGGCAACAATATGCTTGCATCCCGGATATCCCGAAGACCCTGTCGTATAGATTCTGCCTATATGCTCAGCCTTGGGAGGAACTATGCAGTTCGTTGTGAAAAGAATGGGTCCGTTGAATGTTGTAAATTCCTCCTTTTGCTTCCACCATGAATTACCGTAGTTGCCAACAAAATTGTCGTATTTTTTAAAGGCAGGATAGTAGTTTGCCGGGAGCATCTCTCCATGAGTGTAAACGTCCACTCCCGTTCCCTTTGTCTGTTCGAGCAATTGCTCCATGTCCTTCAAGTCATGTCCCGAAATAAGAATTGCAGGATTGTTTCTGACACCTATGTTGACTTCAGTGATCTCCGGATTTCCGTATGTTTCAGTGTTTGCCGCATCGAGAAGAGCCATTACATCAACACCGAATTTACCCGTCTCGAGAGTCAGAGCCACAAGTTCGTCAGCGCTCAATGAATCGTCAAGTGTAGCAACAAGGGCCTTGGTAATGAATGAGTGGATTTTTTCATCCTCTTTCCCAAGGTTGAATGCATGCTCGGCATAAGCGGCAATTCCCTTGAGTCCGTATGTTATAAGTTCCCTAAGAGAACGGACATCCTCATTTTCGGTTGCTAAAACTCCAACCTGCACCGAATCCGCTTTTGCCTGCATCGCGGCGGCAGAATCTGCGAACCAAGTGGCAGCATCATGCATTTCATCCAATGAAACTCCTTTTCCCTTAAGTTCTTCCTTCATTTCTTCCCTTAAGGCAAGCCCTTCTTTGATTTTTGCTATAAAAGCTTCATCATCAAAGTTTGCGTTCGTGATGGTCATGAAAAGCCCTGTCATTGTGAAATGGTCTGCTTTCGGGAACTTCGCCCCAACCTTTTCCCCTTCTGCAGCAAGCAAAGCCATGCCCTTGAGCGTATAAATCATAAGATCTTGAAGATTTGCAACGTAATCCGGCTTTCCGCAAACCCCTTTGATTGTA
>PKTO01000073.1 GCA_002869095.1 Clostridiales bacterium | reverse complement strand
TTTCGAGGAAGTCGAGGAAGTCGAGGAAATTGCAATTGGAGAAAAAGACATTGAAGAAACACCGGATGAAGTCGAAAACGAGGATGAAAAACTTTTTATCAGCGCCAGTGTTTTGAATGTCCGAAGCGATGCGGGGACAAACGGATCCATAGTAGGGAAGATAATCAAGGGGTCTCAGGTTTCAGTGATCGAAACCGTGTTTGACGAAGACGGATCGCCAAAGTGGCATAAGATTTCATATGAGCATCAGAATGGCGATTACGGATGGGTTTCGGCAGAATATACAGTAAAGGACAAGATGGAGTTTTTGGGACCGGGATATGCCGATATAGATTTCTCGCCGCAGGAAAAACCGGGAGATTATGAAAACAACCCGAGAGTCACGGTAAACGGAATATACCTGACGGGCTACAGCGCCGGAAGCGCAAAACTCGACAAGATGATCGACCTTGCCGACAGGACAAAGATCAACGCCTTTGTGATAAACATGAAAGACGACAATGGAACGATGCTTTTTGAAACTGATATAGCTGCGGAAATGAGCCCGAGGGCAAATGTGAGTGTGCCGGTCAAGGACATAGATTCTCTGATGAAAAAACTCAAGGACCATGACATATACACCATCGCCAGAATAGTTTGCTTTGTCGATCCCAAGTATGTGAAGGAACATCCCGAAGCAGGTGTAATCTACAAGGACAGCGGGGCGCCTTTCTATTTCAAGGAAAATGTGCAATGGAGCAGCGCTTATAATCGCGAATTGTGGAGATATGTGGTAGGCGTTGCCAAAGAAGCCGCTGAAGCCGGTTTCAATGAGATACAATTCGATTATGTAAGATTCCCGACCTCAAACGGAGGGAAGAAGGACGCATACTTGGATTACAGAAATGAGCTCGGCGAATCAAAACCGTTGGCTGTACAGAATTTCCTTAAATACGCAAGGGAAGAACTCGATCCATACGAAGTGTATATTTCGGCCGATGTTTTCGGGTTGGTGGGCTCGGTCGGCGACGACATGGGAATAGGACAGTATTGGGAGGCAATAAGCAATGTTGTCGATTATATATCCCCTATGATGTATCCCAGCCATTACGGACCGGGAGTCTACGGACTCAGCGTGCCGGATGCTTTTCCTTACGAAACCATCTTCAGATGCACAAAGGATTCTGTAATGAAAAACATGAATATAGAAACGCCGGCAATAATAAGGCCGTGGATACAGGATTTCACCGCGACATATGTCGACGGGCACATTCGTTATGGAGCCGACCAGATAAGGGCTCAAATAAAGGGCTTGAACGACAATGGAGTGGAAGGTTTCATGCTCTGGAATCCCTCGAACAATTATGATGAGGGTGGAGTCGAAAAAGAATAGTATGTTGGATTGACGAGAAACACCAATTTCGGCGTTGCAATGTGAAAATCGTTCTTTCACGTATGGTTTATACGCTCCAATCACTGATTTTTACAAGCGCCTTGAACTTGAAGATTCTCGTCAATCCGTATGTTGATAAACACCAATTTCGGCGAATGCCCCTGCCTTTGGGTACAAAATAAAAGAGCCCAACCGGAAATGTTTCCGTTTGGGTTCTTTTGGGTTTTTGGAATATCTTATTGAGGCAAAATCTTGTTGAGTATTATTCCTACGATTGCCGCGAGGGCCATTCCTTCAACAGCGAAACTTGCTCCCGCTATGTTTACAGGAAGAGAAGCTCCTCCAAGTCCCAGAACGAGTATCACGGCAGAAATCAGAAGATTTCTTGACTTGTTGAAGTCTATCTTGTTGTCAACCAGTGTTCTGGCTCCTATGGAAGCGATCATGCCGAAGAGTATTATCGAGATGCCTCCGACTACGGCTGTGGGTATTGAACTTATAATTGCGCCGAGCTTGGGCATTATTCCAAGAAGAATCGCAAATCCCGCGGCTATTCTCATGATAGCGGGATTGTGAACCTTTGTCAGTGCAAGAACCCCGATGTTTTCAGAGTAGGTAGTGTTTGCGGGACCACCGAACATTGCGGAAAGTGAAGTCGCTATTCCGTCGCCAAGAAGTGTTCTCTTGAGCCCCGGGTCTTTCATGAAGTCGTTGTTTGTAGTCGCGCCTATAGCGATTACGTCGCCTATATGCTCGACCATTGTTGCGATTGCAACCGGAGCAACCATCATTACTGTGCTCGTGCTGAACCTGGCCATCGTGAAGTTGGGAATTCCAAACCAATCGGCTGCAATCACACCGCTGAAATCAACGTGTCCTGTTGCGAACGAGAATACATATCCGCCAATAAGTCCCACAAGAACGGGAAGAACCTTCAAGAATCCTTTTCCGTATATGCTTACTGCCGTTACTATTGCGAAACTAACGATGGCAAGCATCCAGTTTCCGCTGGCCATGTCTATTGCTACAGGAGCAAGTTTGAGACCGATGACGATGATGATCGGGCCTGTGATTATCGGAGGGAAAAAACTGATTATTTTTTCGGTTCCGAAAATGCTTATCAAGCCTGCCATGACAAGGTAAACCAGACCGGCTACAACGAGTCCCCCCTGTGCGTATTGCATGTTGGAAGCTTCCATTGCCGCCATCACCGGGGCGATGAATGCGAATGAAGAACCGAGGAATGCCGGCACTTTGCCCTTGGTTATCAAGTGGAACAGAAGAGTTCCGATTCCGGCCATGAAGAGTGCCACAGAAATGTCGAAACCGGTTATGATTGGAACGAGTACTGTTGCTCCAAACATTGTGAAGGTATGCTGCATTCCCAAGATAACCTTTTTGTTCAAAGATATTTCAGGCTCGGCTGAAAAGCTTGCTGCATTCTGTTTTCGTACAAGATTGTCCATAAATAATCTCCTTTCTCATTTTATTAAGTGTCAATAAAACAAGACGCCCCACAACCGGATAAAATACAAGCCTTTCTGCTCGCGAAG
>PKTO01000168.1 GCA_002869095.1 Clostridiales bacterium | reverse complement strand
GGATGATATTATGGCTCAAAGATATAAAAGCAAAAGAAGCAAAAGAAGCAGAAAAAACAGAACTGGAAGAATGATTCTTTCAATTTTGTTTTTATGCGTAATTTCGGCTCTGGTCGGTTTTTATGGAGTGAAATTCATGCTTTCCGGAAACGATAAACCCGTATCTGCCGATGCGGATTCGCCTTCGGGAGAAGTAACGGAAGCTTCGGGATCCGATGAAGAGCAAGGCAGGGAAATATCGGATATGTTGGAAAAAAAGCCTGACGAAATCGAAGAGGAAGAAATCGGGGAAGAAATAATTGAAGACCAGGTGGAAACCGGCATTGGAAATGAAAATATAAAGCCTGGCATGAAGACCGGACAAATCAATTTGAATCTTTATGCCTATCAGCTTGGCGGTTTCTCAACGAGGGAAAATGCAGAAAAGTTTTTGGGTGAATTGAACGAAAAGGATGAGGCAGGAGTAATTTTAGAGGAGAACAATTTCAAGGTTTTGAATGCCGTTTACATCGACGGCGACCTTGGGGAATATTTCAAGAATGCCGCAAGAAATATTGCGGACGATGCTTTTTTATACAGGATTGAAAAGACAATAGAAGTTCAATATGAAGCGGAAAAAGAGAAAGAAGCTCTTTCATGCGTGAAGGATTATGAGAGCGCGATTTCGTTGATTGGAGATGTACAGTCGGATTATGTAGGATATCTGAATTCTGACTTGCCCAGAGACGATTTTATAGAAACTGCATCCGTAAATCTGGATGCGTTGGAAAGCATGAAGCCAAGGCTTGATGAACTGGATTCGGAAGGCGTTTTCTTTGAGGGTCTTGGAGCGTGGTATGAATCAGTTGAGGAAGTTTTGCGGAAAGCCGCCGTAACCGAAAACGAAGAATTCATGGACGATTTATCGAAACTTTATCTTGATGGAATTGAAAGAGCCGAAGGGGGATTGTAATGTTACTTAAAGAAGCAAAAGAAATACTTGACGCTGAAATATTGGCAGGAGAGGAATACATGGGCAGGGAAGTCAAGGCGGCCTTTTCATGTGATTTGATGAGTGACGTATTGGCTTTTGTCGATGACAAGGTGCTCCTTTTGACTGGCCTCACAAATTTGCAGGTCATCAGAACCGCTGAAATGCTCGATTTGTCGAACATTGTATTTGTAAGGGGTAAAAGGCCAAATGAAGATGTATGCAGATTGGCGAAAGAAAAGAAAATGGTTTTAATGGGAGTCAGACATACTTTGTTCGAAGCAAGCGGTTTGCTTTACAAGAGTGGACTTGGCGCAATCGAAATAGAAGGGGAATAAACATATGGCTGAATCGGAAAAAACAATAAAGCTTGAATATGAAGTGGGAAAAGAAGAGTTTTCAAAGGCGGGGCTTGCATCAAGCAACATCAAGAAGGTTTTGAACCAAATAGGAATAGACGCAAAGGTTGTAAGAAGGGTTGCGATTGCAGCCTACGAGTCGGAAATAAACATAGTGATTCATTCCGAAGGAGGCAAAATAACCACAGAAATATCGCACGATAAAATAACTGTAATAGCACATGACAAGGGAAATGGAATCGAAAATCTTGAAAAAGCCATGACAAAAGGATTTTCCACAGCCTCCAACGAAGCGCGGGAAATGGGCTTTGGCGCAGGCATGGGATTGCCGAACATGAAAAGAACAAGTGACCAATTCAGTATTGAATCTTCCAAGGGAGCGGAAACAAGAGTGGAAATGATTTTTAATATTTGATGGAGGGAATTTGATGGAAAATTATTGGCATTCAGTCAATTTGGATATAACAAAGTGCAACGGATGCACTAATTGCTTGAAAAGATGTCCGACCGAGGCTATACGCCTTCGCAACGGAAAAGCTGAAATAATCAATGAACGCTGCATTGACTGTGGAGAGTGCATAAGGGTATGCCCGTATCATGCGAAAAGGGCATTGACGGATGAATTGTCCGACATGAAAAAATACAAATACAATATAGCTCTGGTGTCCATTCCGATTTATGGTCAATTTCATTTGAGCAAGAAAATAAACAAGATATTCAACTCTTTTTACGATCTTGGCTTCGATGAAGTATATGATGTCGCAAAGGCGGCTGACTATCTTTCGATAGCCTTGAAGGACAGGTTGGAAAACAAGGAGAAAGAAGGGCCCCTTATTTCGACACTCTGTCCTGCCATAATAAGACTTATTCAAATAAGGTTTCCGTCTCTGATAGACAGGATAATAAAACTCGAGACGCCGATGGAAATCGCTGCAAGATTCGCAAAAAAAGAAGCTATGGAAAAAACCGGCATCCCGATTGATGAAATAGGGACATTTTACATAACGGAATGTCCTGCGAAGATAACAAGCATCAAGAACCCGGTTGGAATAAAGAAGTCATATGTCGACAGAGCCATTTCAATAGAATCGGTTTATTCCAAGATTTTGAAGATCTATCCCGATGTAGAGATAAGAAAACAGGTGCAGAACTCGTCAAGCGTCGGAATAGGGTGGGCAAAAGCAAACGGGCAGAGTTTCAGCATAAAAGCCAAAAATTATCTTGCTGTGGACGGCGTGGAAAACGTGATTGAAGTATTGGAGGGAATGGAACTTGGAAAGCTCAACGATGTTGATTTTTTCGAGGGATACGCATGTGTGAACGGGTGCATTGGAGGCCCCCTCACAATGGAGAATTCGTTTATCGCAAAAGCGAGAATAAGAAGAATTTCCGAAGAGATAGGAGAGAAGCAGTTCGAGGCGATTGACAGGGAAAGAGCCATAGAAAAAATCAACGCCGAAATGGAAGATTGGGTTGATGAAATAAAGCCGAAAAACGTGATGAAATTGGATTCCGACATACGTGTGGCAATAAACAAGATGGATATGATTGAACAGATATACAAGCAGTTGCCTGGAATAGACTGCGGTACATGTGGAGCTCCAAGCTGCAGAGCTTTGGCGGAAGATATTGTACGCGGAGAGGCCTCAATCGACGATTGCATAATAAGAAAAGGACAGGAGGGCAAAAAATGATCATCAATGAGATTATCGAGGAATTGAAATTGAACCAGCTAAGTGGCGAAAAGAATTCAATGAAAACCGTGGACGGGGTCTATATTTGCGACCTGTTGAGCTGGGTCATGGCAAACGGAAGCAAAGGGGATATTTGGATCACAGTTCAGACACACCTTAACATAATAGCCGTTGCATCGCTTTTGGAGATGCCCATGATAATAGTTCCCGAATCCATTGAAGTGGAGGAAGAGACTCTGGCCAAAGCGGATGAAGAGAACATAATTGTATGCACTTCTGAACTTGACAGTTTTACATTGGCATGCAAATTGAACGAGATGGGAATGTAATGAAGCTTTATTACGATTTTCATATCCATTCGGCGCTTTCACCTTGTGGCGACGATGATATGACTCCAAACAACATAGTAAACATGTCCATATTAAAAGGTCTTGACGCGATAGCGGTAACAGACCACAACAATGCGGCAAACTGTGAAGCCTGCGTGGAATTGGGACGAAGGAATGGAATAATAGTCGTTCCGGGAATGGAAGTGCAGACAAAAGAGGAAGTGCATGTTCTTTGCCTGTTCAAAACAATCGAAAAGGTCAAATCGTTCGAGGCTGAACTCTATAAGCACTTTGAATGGATTCCAAATTCCGAGGAATTGTTGGGCAGGCAATTGATATTCGATGAAAATGACGAATTGAAAGGCGAGGAAAAACGCCTCCTGATACACTCGGTGGATTTAAGCATCTATGCATTGGTTGAATTGGCGCATTCGCATGAAGGGCTTGCCATACCTGCGCACATAGAAAGAAAGGCATTCAGCCTGATTGCGAATCTGGGTTTCTTGCCGCCCGACCTGAAGGTGGATGCCTTGGAGCTTTCAAAAATGACAGCGCATGAAAAATTC
Organism: Clostridiales bacterium; assembly: GCA_002869095.1. Lineage (GTDB taxonomy): Bacteria > Bacillota > Clostridia > Peptostreptococcales > BM714 > BM714. The sequence continues at coordinate 14,720 of PKTO01000168.1, read as the reverse complement.
ACAGCAAAAAACCCTATGTACAGGAACTATAGATTCATTTCAAATTCGGATGCCCATTATCTTCACGACATTTCAGAGCGTGAAAATTGGTTGGAAGTCGATGAAAAAAATATCGAGAGCATATTCAAGACATTGGGAAGAAGCAGCAAGGGGGGACTAAAATGAAGGAATTGTCGATGCACATATTGGACATTGCTCAAAATTCGGTCCATGCCGATTCAAAACTCGTTGAAATCGAGATTTGCGAAAACATAGAAAAGAACATATTTGAAATACGAATCAAGGACGATGGAAAGGGAATGGATGAGGAAACGCTTAAAAAAGTGACTGATCCGTTCTACACAAGCAGGACAACAAGAAAAGTTGGGTTGGGTATCCCAATGTTAAAATCCGCCGCAGAAAATTGCGATGGCTATTTCAGCATGAAATCGGAAGTAGGAAAGGGAACCGAGCTGACAGCCACATTCAGGTACGACCACATTGACCGTGCCCCTCTGGGCAATATTGTCGATACCGTGGTTACGGTTGTGATATCGGACATAAATATAGATTTCATATACAGGCACAATGTGGATGACAGATGCTTTGAATTGGACACAAGGGAAATAAAGGAAGTTTTGGGCGACGTGCCGTTGAACAATATCGATGTCATTTGCTGGATAAAGGACCATGTAAAAGAAGGGCTTGAAAAAATAAAACAATGATATTGCAAAGCTCTTCAAATATTCGTTATGCAATTAACAATGATTGACTTTAAAAACCTTTAAAGATACTATGTTAATGGACTATATGTTTTTTTTTTGTGTTTTTTTGTTCGCATGATATTAGTTATATTGTAATTTTTTTGGCGATATGATGAATATAAATGTGACGACTATTTATAAAGGGGTGAGTATCAATGAATCTTTTATCATTCAGGGGAGGCATTCATCCTCCACACAGTAAAGAAATGACAGAGCATTTACCGGTGGAGAAAGCCTTGGAGCCTGAAATTGTAGTAATTCCCCTTCAGCAACACATCGGCGCACCTTGCAAGGCTATCGTGGAAGTTGGCGAAAAAGTCAAGGTTGGGCAGAAAATTGGTGAAGCGGGCGGATTTGTATCTGCGCCAGTTCATAGCAGCATTTCCGGTACGGTGAAGAAAATTGAAAAAAGGATGATTATCAACGGGACGGGAACTTGCATCGTCATAGAGTCCGATGGCTTGAATGAAGTTCATGAGAGCGTTGTTCCCAAGGGAGACGTGGAAACGCTTGAGCCGAAAGAAATACTCGATATAATCAACGAAGCCGGAATAGTAGGAATGGGCGGGGCAGGATTCCCGACAAGAGTAAAATTGTCGCCTCCACCGGACAAGAAGATTGACGTACTTATACTGAACGGAGCGGAATGCGAGCCGTATTTGACATCGGACCACCGTCTCATGCTTGAAACTCCGGAAGACGTTGTTTATGGATTGAGGGCTGTGATGAGAGTCTTGGGACTTGAGAAAGCCTATATAGCCATAGAGAACAACAAGATGGATGCCGTCCTTTCTATGAAAGAGGCTGCAAAGGAGTTCACGGGTATTCAGGTCGTGGTTGTAAAGACCAAGTATCCGCAAGGCTCTGAAAAACAATTGATTTACGCATGCTCACAAAGAGAGGTGCCGTCAGGCGCTCTTCCCATGGATGCCGGAGCCGTTGTGAGCAATGTCGCAACAATGTCGGCAATATCCAAAGCAATCAGAACGGGAATGCCGTTAATCGAAAGGATTTGCACTGTCACCGGTGACGGAATTGTCGAGCCTAAAAACATTATGATAAAAAATGGAACCAGAATCAGTGAAATCATTGCACAAGCCGGAGGATACAAAGGCGAGCCGGGTAAACTCATTCTTGGAGGTCCGATGATGGGCTTTGCTCAATTCACTGATGACCTGCCCTCAACCAAGACAACATCGGGTGTATTGGTTTTCACTGAAGAACAGGCAAGATTGCCCGAACCGAATCCTTGCATAAGATGCGGCAAGTGCGTAGACATATGCCCTTCATTCATTCAACCGTTTGCAATCAGCGCCTATTCATTGAACGGAATGTTCGATATGGCGGAAAAGAATAATGCCATGGATTGCATCGAATGCGGTTCGTGTTCTTTCATTTGTCCTTCGAAGAGGCCGTTGCTCCATTCAATCAGGATGGCCAAAAGGGAAATACTTTCAAAACGAAGGAAAACAAAATAACAGGAGGGTAAAGATGGAAAGAAAATTGATAGTCACTTCATCGCCTCACATAAGGTCGAAAGAAGCGACTGATAAAACAATGAGAGATGTTGTAATAGCTCTTGTTCCTGCAACTCTTGCAGGAATGTATTACTTCGGATTTCAGACTTTGATTGTCGTATTGCTGGCGGTTGCGGCAGCCATGGCGACTGAAGCAATCATACAGAACATAAGGAAACAACCGATTACCGTAATGGATTACAGTGCGGCAGTCACAGGTCTCTTGCTGGCACTTAACCTTCCTCCGGAAGTTACGTTCTGGATGCCGGTTGTCGGTTCGATTTTCGCAATCGCAATTGCGAAACAGGCGTTCGGAGGATTGGGACACAACTTCATCAACCCGGCCTTGGCGGCAAGGGTATTCCTGATAGCTTCATGGCCGGTGGAGATGACCACATGGAAGTTTCCTGTCGACGCAGTAACCGAGGCGACTCCTCTTGCGCTCATAAAGGGAAGCAGGATTGTGCCTGAAAGCGTTTCGATTTTCAATATGTTCATAGGTAAAATTGGAGGCTGCATAGGTGAAGTTTCGGCGTTGGCACTTCTGATAGGCGGAATTTATCTTGTGTATCGCGGAGTCATAAGCCCTAGGATTCCTGTCGCATACATGGGCACCGTAGCTGTTTTGACATTGCTTTACGGTGGGTTCAATTTCAATTACATGATGTTCCACTTGCTTGCCGGAGGACTTGTTTTGGGAGCCATCTTCATGGCTACGGACTATGTTTCATCTCCTATGACGGCAAAGGGTCAAATCATCTATGCTGTTGGATGCGGTTTGATTACAGTTGTAATCAGATTGTTTGGAGGATATCCCGGAGGCGTGTCTTTCTCCATTCTCTTCATGAATGTTGTAACGCCTTTGATTGACAAGTATGTCAAATCCAACGTGTTCGGAGGTGTGAAAAAATAATGAAAGAAATCAGCAAATTAGGATTGATTCTACTATTGATATGCGCCGTTGCGGCAGGATTGCTTTCTCTTGTTTATGATTTCACCATCGACAAGATTGTGGAGCAAAGGGAAATGACAAGCCAATTGTCCAGGCAGGAAGTTTTGCCTGATGCGGACTCTTTTGAAATAATGGAAGCCGGCATGCTCGACAAGGTAAAGGCTGGAAATGAGCTGGTTGTGGAGATTTACGAAGGACTTTCAGGAGGCACATTGGTTGGTTATACCGTCAAGTCGCTGCCGGGTGGATTCGGCGGAAGCGTTGAGGTCATTACAGGTATTTCAGTGGACGGAACCGTCACAGGAATGAGAGTGGGCAACCATCAGGAAACACCTGGTTTGGGAGCAAATGCAACATTGCCTGATTTTTACGGCCAATATGCGGGGAAAAGCACTGAATCTGAATTGACGGTTGTCAAAGCGGGAGCCGCCGGAAATGAAATACAGGCAATTTCCGGAGCTACCATAACGTCCAAAGCGGTCACGGAAGGCGTCAACATGGCTGTTGAAGCTTACAAGATCGTTTCGGGCCTGTAACTATCCGGAGGTGAATTATATTGAATCTAATGAAAATTTTCAAGAATGGACTCTTGGATGAAAATCCTATATTCGTGCAATTGTTAGGCATGTGTCCGACTCTGGCGGTTACTACATCGGCGATAAACGGAGTTGGAATGGGTTTGGCGGCCACTGCAGTACTGGTTGCGTCCAATGCGGCTATTTCAATGATGAGGAAAATAATACCAAGCAAAATCAGAATACCTGCATTCATAGTTGTAATTGCCAGTTTCGTTACGATTGTCGGAATGTTGATGGAGGGATATATGCCATCGTTGTTCAAGGCTCTGGGCCTTTTCATACCTCTCATTGTGGTAAACTGCATAATACTTGCAAGAGCCGAGGCTTTTGCATCAAAAAATACAGTAATCGATTCCATTTTCGACGGTTTGGGAATGGGACTTGGGTTTACATTGGCATTGACGGTATTGGGATCTGTAAGAGAATTGCTTGGAGCTGGAAGTCTGTTCGGATGGCAGCTTCCATTTGCATACAAACCGGCTCTGATGATGATACTTCCCCCGGGAGCCTTCATCGCACTGGGCATACTGTTGGCTCTTTATAATGTTGTCAAATCCAAAAAAAGTTTGTCATAAGGGGGGATTGAAATGGAAAACGCTAGTATCTTCGTTATCCTGGTCAGTTCGATTCTCGTAAACAACTTCGTTATGTCGAAATTTTTGGGAATCTGTCCTTTTCTCGGAGTTTCAAAACAAGTTGAAACTGCGACTGGAATGGGCATGGCCGTTACATTTGTTATAACATTGGCAGGTATGATTACATACCTAGTGCAAAAATATATATTAGTTTTTTTTCATATCGAATATTTGCAGACTGTCGCATTCATTCTTGTAATTGCGGCGCTTGTGCAATTTGTTGAAATAGTGCTTCAAAAGTTGAGTCCGGTTCTGTATCAGGCATTGGGAGTATATCTTCCGCTGATAACCACAAACTGTGCCGTTCTTGGTTTGGCGCTGCTCAACATACAATATAAACTGAATTTCGTCCAGACGATTTTCCATTCCTTTGGCGCGGCGGTCGGTTTTTCACTGGCAATCATTCTATTTGCCGGAATCCGGGAAAGACTTGCAATCTCGGATGTACCCGCACCGTTTAAAGGTTTTCCGATCGCTCTGATCACAGCAGGCCTTATGTCCATGGCATTCCTGGGCTTTGCAGGACTAGTCTAAAAGGAAAGGGTGATGAATATGAATATTAACGGCTTGATTTATTCTACCTTGAGCCTTGGTGGAATGGGATTGATTTTTGGGGCCGGCTTGGCTTACGCTTCACAGAAGTTTGCAGTTGAAATAGATCCGAAGGCGGTTGCTGTAAGGGAAGTCCTTCCGGGCGCCAATTGCGGCGGATGCGGATATCCGGGATGCGACGGATTTGCCAATGCTGTTGCAAAGGGCGAAGCCAAAGTCAACGGATGCCCCGTAGGCGGATCTGAGACAGCTGAAAAAGTCGCTGAAATCATGGGACTGGTTGTTGAAGACAGCACAAAGATGATTGCTCATGTCATTTGCAACGGAACATGCGACAATGCGAGAGAAAAATATGAATATATAGGAATACAGGATTGCAAAGCGGCCAACATAGTCAATGGCGGGAGCAAGAGCTGCTCTTTCGGATGTCTTGGATTGGGCACTTGCGTTGATGTATGTCCTTTCGACGCAATTTTCATTAACGACAAAGGCATCGCCGAAGTCATTGACGACAAATGCACGGCTTGTGGAAATTGCATCGAGGCATGCCCTAAGAATGTAATAGCTCTTGTCCCTTACGGACAAGAAGTGATAGTTGATTGCAACAGCAAGGATAAAGGCAAGGATGTAAAGGCGTCTTGCGATGTGGGTTGCATCGGTTGCAAAATTTGCGAAAAGAATTGCCCGTTCGACGCCATACATGTAGTCGACAATTTGGCGGTTATCGATTATGAAAAATGCACGGAATGCATGATTTGCGTAGAAAAGTGTCCCACAGGAGCCATAGCGGGGAACTTGGAGAACAGAAAAAAGGCCGAGATTGACGAGGAAGCCTGCATTGGATGTACGCTTTGCACGAAAGTCTGTCCGGTTGACGCCATCGAGGGAGAAGTCAAGAAACCTCACAAGGTGGATGTCGAAAAATGCATCGGATGCGGGGCATGCGTTGAAAAATGCCCCAAGGATGCCATAAAACTCAAGTAAAATCAAAAAGCGGAAGCGCCTTTAAAAGCGCTTCCGCTTTTTTTATCGCCCTAAAAACCGCTTGATATGGCAAATGTGAAATGTTACACTTATTGTAGTTTGAAATATTGAAATTTCAACATTTATCAGGGATTGGGAGTGAGTGGATTGAAAAGAGGAAGCAGGTCGGCTTTGGTAATTTCGGTTGCTGTTGTCATAGGGATGATTCTAGGTAACTTGGCGGGTAACGCACTATCCGGCATTGTTCCATTATTCTCCAAAGCAATCCCTTTGGGAGTGGACAACTTTTCTTTGAAATTGTATGTTCTGGATTTTCATATCGGATTGCTTTTCAATGTAAACGCAATGGGCCTCATTGGAGGGCTGGCGGGGCTTTTGGCGGCTGCCCGGCATTAGGGGTGATGTGATGAAAAAAAAGCAAATAGTTTTGGCGTCCGCGTCGGAAAGAAGAATCGATATTTTGAAATCTTCGGGAATCGAATTTGTTTCCATGCCGAGTGACGTATCGGAAAAAATCATAGAAGACGATCCGGCAACGACCGTAATGGCTTTGGCTTTTGAAAAAGCATGGGATGTATTTGTCAAAAACCCCGAAAGCCTTGTTATAGGAGCTGACACAGTCGTTTTTTTTAAAAAGGTTCTTGGAAAACCTTCAAACGAATCGGATGCGATGGAAATGCTTGAAAGAATAAGCGGAAAGACCCACAGGGTATATACCGGCGTTGCAATCATAAGCGATGACACGAAAGAGGTTTACTTCGAGTATTCTTCCGTAAAAATAAGACAATTAAGCAGGATTGATATAGACCGTTATATAAGTACGGGCGAGCCGATGGGGAAGGCGGGCGGATACGCAATTCAAGGTTTTGGAGCTTCATTGGTCGAATCCGTAAATGGAGACTATTTCAATGTGGTCGGGCTTCCGGTGGGGAGGCTGGTCTGGAAGCTAAATAAAATGGGGGGATGACATGAAAAGTTCATATGCAATGAAGGAATTGCCTGAGGATGAAAGGCCCAGGGAAAAGCTCGTTTCAAATGGGGCTGGAAGCCTTTCCAACCCGGAACTATTGGCCATTTTGCTCAGAACCGGAAAGAAGGGATTGTCTGCAATCGAACTTTCAAGAAGGATTTTGTGCGAAGACCGCAACGGATTGGCTTATCTTGGAAGATGCAGGGTAGACGAGCTGGTTAAAATTGACGGGATAGGCAAAGCCAAAGCTTGCCAGCTTCTGGCGGCTCTTGAACTTGGCAAAAGAATGGACAAGCTCACAGGAACAAAAAAAGTGGATGTGCATTCTCCCAAAGATGTGGCAAACCGCTATATGAGCGAGCTCAGATTCCTGGACAGGGAGGTTTTCAAGGTGCTCTACCTCAACACAAAAAATGAGATACTGCGTGATGAAAACATTTCCGTAGGAAGCCTCAACGCTTCAATAGTCCATCCAAGGGAAGTGTTCAAGCCGGCAATCGTTTACAGCAGCAACGCCGTGATTCTGATGCACAATCATCCGAGCGGCAATCCGTCGCCAAGCCAGGAGGATATACAGATAACAAAGAGACTCTCCGAGGCCGGAGACCTTATTGGCATAAAGGTTCTCGACCATATAGTGATAGGGGACGGCGATTATTACAGCCTCAAGGAAAATGGCTTATTTTAGGTATTGGAAGGGGATAAAAAAATGTGTTTCAAAAATTTGTTTGCCAAGGATATGGGAATAGACCTTGGGACTGCGAACACCCTTGTCTATGTAAAAGGCTCGGGAATAGTGATAAGAGAACCTTCGGTTGTCGCAATCGATACTGTTACAAATGAAATACTTGCGGTGGGAAGCGAAGCAAAACTGATGATAGGCAGAACGCCTGGAAACATAAAAGCAATAAGACCGCTTAGGGATGGTGTTATTGCCGATTTTGACACTACAGAAATAATGCTCAGATATTTCATAAAAAAAGCATTCTCGACAAATGCATTCATATTTGCACCAAGGATATTGCTCGGGGTTCCATGCGGCGTGACCGAAGTGGAAAAAAGAGCTGTAATAGATGCGGCGATTTCTGCTGGCGCGAAAAAAGCATTGCTTATTGAAGAACCGATGGCGGCGGCTATGGGTTCAGGACTTCCAGTGGGTGAACCGGTGGGAAGCATGGTAGTCGACATAGGCGGCGGAACGACTGAAATGGCAATAATATCCATGGGAGGCATTGTAAGCAACAGGTCGGTGAGAGTCGGCGGGGATGAGATGGATGCCGCAATAATCAGTTTTATGAAAAAGAAATACAGTTTGATGATAGGCGATAGAACAGCGGAAAAAATAAAAATTACAGTCGGTTCCGCATATGTAGGAAAAGAGATAAAGGAAATGGAAATAAGCGGAAGGGATCTTGTTACAGGATTGCCTAAAACAATTTGCATAAACGAACTGGAAATCAAAGATGCGCTTGGAGAACCTGTCAAAGCAATAGTCGAAAACATAAAAAATACATTGGAGAAGACTCCGCCGGAACTTGCTTCAGACATAATGGAGACAGGAATAATGCTGACCGGTGGCGGGGCCCTTTTGTCAGGTTTGGACGAGCTTATAAGAAGGGAAACCGATATGCCTGTAAAAATTGCTGAAAATCCCTTGGATTGCGTCGCAATGGGTACAGGTAAGGCAATAGAGACTTTGGATGAATACAAACGAGTTTTTGTTTCAACAAGGCGGAATTATTGACATGAGTGGTGATAAAAAGTGAACGAATTCAAAAAAAAGAAAATAATGGCTGCATTTGCGGTTCTTTTGCTTTTGTTTCTTATAATAGCCACTTTTGGCGGTGGAGGGGAAATAAGTCCGATTGAAAATTTCGCAGGCAAAAATATTGCCGTCATACAAAGAGGGTTTACGGTGGGTGCCGATTTTTTTGGCAACATATTCAATCCGGTGGCAAACATTTGGCGTCTTGACAAGATCAACAAGGAACTTGAACTTGAAAATCAGGAGCTCAGGCGAAAATTGATTGCGGCGACGCTTTCGCAAAAGGAAATGGAAGATCTTTCTGAAATGAAAAAAGCATTGAATTATGCGCAAGTTAATGGATACGATTTTTTGACATGCGATGTCGTGTCGAAAGATCCCGGAACATGGTTCAACATGTTCATGATCAACAAAGGGACAAATGACGGTGTTTATAAGGAGCAGGCGGTAATAAACGGAGACGGCCTGATAGGCATAGTCTATGAGGCGGGAAAGGATTGGGCGAAGGTAGTTTCCATAATTGACAATAGAAGTTCGGTCAGTTTCAAGCTTTTGGACGAAAAGGATTTCTCAATTGGAATAGTGGAAGGCGGAACCGAAAGAGGCTTGTCAGGATATCTTTTCGATCCAAAAGCGGAAGTATACGCAGGACAAGAAATCATAACTTCAGGTCTTGGGATTTATCCGGAAGGATTGCTCATAGGCACAGTAAGCGATGTTATAATTGAAAAAAACGAGTTGCTAAAGAAAATAAAAGTTGAACAGGTGGTCGACTTCAAAACCATAAACCGGGTAATGGTTCTTTTGCCGGCAGAAGAGGTGGAAGCGCAATGAGATATGTAATTACTGCGTTGACAATGTTTGCGGGATTCATGCTTCAAACAACTCTCTTGCAGCATATAAGAATATTTGGAGTTCTTCCCAACCTCGCAATCGCATTGGTCGTGGTATTTTCAGTCAGGCTTAAAATGCCGATGGGAATTTGCGCAGCGGCGGCAGGAGGAATCCTGCAGGATCTTTTCTTCAGTCCGGCTTTTGGAATGTACACACTCATTTATTTGACGGTGGCTTTTTCTGTTTCGGCAATAAGCGGCAACTTTTTCGAGGATAGTTCCGCAACGCCTATAATTATGATCGCTTTTGCAACAATATGCCAATATTTAATGATGATTGTCATATATTATTTTGCAGGAATGCAATTTAATCTATCGGCAATATTTTTGCGCATGTTATTGCCCGAATTGCTTATGAATGCAGTCTTATGTTGGGCTTTGTACAAAATTTTCGGAAGAATTCTTGGCAGGATTGGATTTGAAAGCGCTGGCAGGTGGTCAAATGAATGAATTCATCAAGAACAGGAACAATCAACTTTTTGTCATCACAGCGGCGATTTTTATTTTTTTGCTGTTCAGACTGGCAAGCCTCACAATTGTCGAGGGTGCCGAGTATGCGGAAATTTCGGAGAATGTAAGAATAAAGGAGTTGCCTGTAACAGCATGGCGCGGAGAAATAACTGACAGAAACGGCGTTTTGCTGGCAGGGAACATGCCTTCATTTACCGTTAAGCTTATAATTAGTGAAATGCCGAAAGAAAATCTTGAAAACACAGCAGTCGACCTAATGTCCATACTCGACCAAAAGGGAGAGGAGCATATCGTATTTCCAATTGGATTGGGCGAAAACGGGGAGTTTGAATTTTCATACGATCTGGAAGTTGCAGAGTGGCTTGACAGCAACCGATTGTATGACGCCAAAGACGCACAAACAGCTTTCGACATGCTCAGGATGCGCGAGGAGATCGACGAAGCGCTAAGTGTTTACGAGGCTCAGAACCTGCTTGCCTACAAAGGGATAACGCCTCCTATTTCGGTCAAGAGCATGAAGTTTCTCGCACAGATGAAAAAAGAGGAGTTTTTGAAGTCATACGGCTTGGATAATGACTCCGGCGCTGAAAACGCATATGATGCAATAAGGGAATATTATGAAATAGGAAATGAGTACAGCACATCCGAATCGCTCGATATTCTTGCTGTAAGAAATGCAATTAAGAACCAGGGATACAGGAAATACCAGCCAATTACTTTGGCCGACGACATTTCTGAAGAAACCGCAATATTGATTGAGGAAAAAGGAATGCATCTGCCGGGTATAGATGTTCAAATTGAACCGATAAGATACTATCCCGAAGGGAAACTGGCGGCTCATGTGCTTGGATATCTCGGGAAAATAAGCACAACATCAGAAATTGAGAGATATATAGACGGAATGGGATATTCGCCAAATGCATTCATAGGGAAAACAGGAATAGAAAAAAGCTATGAAACCGAATTGAAAGGCGAAGACGGTTTGAAAAAGGTTGAAGTTGACGTGTATGGACAATTGATATCGGAAATAAGCGAAGAAAAACCGGTTCCGGGCGAGAATATTGTTCTTACCATTGATTCCGGATTGCAAAAGACGGCGGAAGATGCGCTCGAAAAAGTGTTGCAGAGAATACAGGTCAAAGGCGTCTATGCAAGTCCTTGGGGGGATTATGCATTTGGCGAACAGTCGCCAAACGCCGATTCGGGGGCTGCCGTTGCGGTAGATGTAAACACTGGTGAAATACTGGCTATGGCCAATTTTCCTTCATACGACCCTAACCTGTTTACAACTGGAATAAATCAAAATGACTGGAACAGCCTGCAACCTGAAAATGCAAGAAACCCTTTGGCGGCGAGGCCGATGTACAACATAGCGGCATTGACAGCTGTACAACCCGGATCGACATTCAAGATGATAACAGGCCTTGCGGCTCTTGAGCAGGGGCTGGATCCGTACAAGTCCATATATTCGAACGGGAGGATAGAACTTTCCGACCGTGATTTCGGATGCTGGATATGGAACGATTACCGTGCCAAGCATGGGCTAACCAACCTTATAAAAGCGATTGAGGTGTCTTGCAATTATTATTTCTACAGCATTTCAGCAGGATATGACTATTACAGGGACAAACCCATGGATTTCGAAATGGATGTCGAGACTATGCTGGATTATGCAAAAAAGTTTGGTCTTGGAGAAAACACAGGAGTTGAAATTGAAGAGGCGGCTTACGGCATTCCTGATCCCGGAAAAGAAGTTGCAAACAAAAAGTATTACTTGAAGCTGAAACTAAAAAGCCTTGCAGAGGATTACTTCATACAATCCATTTATGAAGATGAAGACAAATTGAATGAAATCGTTGATAAAATTGCCGAATGGGCCGATGAAAACCCGTCAAGGGGCGAAATCATAAGAAGACTTTCTCAAATCGGCGTGAGAGACGAGAAGGTCGAAAATTCAAGAATTTCAAAAGTCGAGGCTCTTGCCGATCTTGTAAAATACAGTTACTTCAACCAGATAGCATGGGACGTAGGGGATACTTTCAACCTCGCAATAGGTCAAGGCGGCCATACCTATACGGCAATTCAAATGGCAAGATACATCTCAGCCATCGCAAACGGAGGAACTCTTTATGACTTGGCGCTTGACAAGGAAAACAGCGGAAATGGAAAAGCAATAGATTTAAAGGATTCGAACAACCTTTCATATATAAGAAAAGGCATGCTTGAAGTGACGCAGGGCGATGAAGGGACAGCAAGAACCCTTTTTGCCGATTTCCCCGTAAAGGTGGGAGCGAAGACCGGAACTGCGCAAAAGCAGGGCAAAATTCCTCCGGTTGATGAAGTCGTATATCTGAAGGACCATTTGAAAGACTACAATTCATACCTTCAAAGACTTTCGGCTTCAGGCAAATATGAAGGAGGCCAAATAGAATTGTCCCTACTGGAATCTCTTGTGAATGATATAACCATAAAACGCAACGAGGATATAACGGCTTTTGAAAAAGCGGGACAAACGGATAAAATTGCAGAAAGAGTTCGAGATGGCTACTTGGATGAAGGAGCCATATGGAGATACTCCCTTGACGAGTACACAAATGGAGCCCTCGAAAACGAAGAGATAGACAGATACAAAGACGATTACAAGAGTTTTGCATGGTTTGTGGCCTTTGCACCTTATGAGGACCCCCAAATTGCAGTGACTGTATTGCTTTTCCAAGGGGCCCACGGAGGATATGCGGCGCCGGTGGCGAGGGATATAATCGCTGAATACCTTGATCTTGATTTGCCGGTTTCGGAAAATCCTGACGCTTTGGACAATGTAACAGGGACGGAGTGATTTCATGCTGGAAAGAAAAATGCTCAAGCATTTCGATTGGACGCTTTTTGTCACAATGGTGTTAATAGTTGCCTTGGGAATCATAATGATTGCAAGCGCGACCCATTATGCTGAAAACGGGCTTACCAGGCAAATAAAGATTCAGGCAGTGGCATTTTTTCTGGGTCTTGCAATAATGGTGTTGACGCTTGTAATCGACTACAATTATTTGGGGGATTTATACAAGGTTGTATATGCATTGTCGATATTCATGCTGCTACTGGTTTATATCCCGGGGCTTGGAGCTGTAAGAGGCGGGGCGAGAAGCTGGATAGACATAGGGCCGATAGACATACAGACATCCGAGCTTGCAAAGATAGGCTTCATATTGTCTTATGGGAAGTTCCTTGAAAGCCGTTACGGCAAAATCGACAATATAGTGGAGATTGCAGTTTCGCTTCTTTTCCCGCTTCCGTTCATATTTCTTGTATTGCTGCAGCCGGATTTGGGAACTGCATTGGTTTTTGTGGTTATAACACTGGGCATGCTTTTTATTGCCGGAATGCCTTGGAAATATTTCATTGGAGGCGGGGCATTGGGAATTGCCATGATTCCTGTTGCCTACAGGTTCATGGGAGACCACCAAAAGAGAAGGATAGACGCTTTTCTGAATCCGTCAAATACGGACTTGCCTGGCAATTACCATGTAAGGCAATCCAAAATAACAATAGGATCGGGCCAGTTTTCAGGGAAAGGCCTTTTCATGGGGACACAGACGAGGTATGATTTCCTGCCTGTTCAGGAAACGGATTTCATTTTTGCGGTTTTGGTCGAGGAGCTGGGTTTTGTTGGAGGGGCTTGCCTGATACTTCTTTATTTCCTTTTGCTTTACAGAATGTTCAGCGTAGGTAAGAACTCAAAAGACATATACGGCACATTGGTTGTGTCGGGCATAATATCGATGTTCCTTTACCAAATAATTCAAAACATAGGAATGACAATGGGAGTCATGCCGGTAACCGGTGTTACGCTTCCCTTCATGAGCTACGGAGGAAGCTCTCTCATAATAAGCATGGTCGCAATCGGCCTTGTGTTGGGTATTTCAGTCAGAAGGCAGAAAATCAAATTTTAGGAAGTGTTATGGAGGATTGCAATGCAAATAGATTATTTATTGAAACAGGTGGAAAAGCCGAGCAGATACATCGGCGGAGAAGTCAATTCGGTAAACAAGGAAATAAGGGAGGAACAAGTCCGTTTCGGTTTTGCATTCCCTGACGTCTATGAAGTGGGGATGTCTTTCATGGGGCTGCAGATACTTTATTTTTTGCTCAATGACATGGAGGATGTATATTGCGAACGGCTTTTTGCTCCATGGACAGACATGGAAAAAGTTATGAGAGAAAGCGAAACGCCGTTGTTTACAATGGAATCGAGAACTCCTGCAGGAGAATTGGACATTATAGGGTTCACTTTGCAATATGAAATGAGCTATTCAAACATACTGAACATGATGGATTTGGCGGGATTGCCTGTTTTTGCAAAAGAAAGGGACGATTCCCACCCCATCGTAATAGCCGGAGGCCCATGTGCTTTCAATCCAGAGCCGATTGCGGATTTTGTGGATGTTGTTTTTATCGGGGATTCGGAGGACATTCTGCCGGTGTTTATAGAAAGGTTTAAAATCCACAAATCTGAAAAAACTTCTAGATACGACTTCTTGAAAAGCATAATTGACATACCAGGTATATATGTGCCTTCTTTTTATGAGCCTGTCTATAAGGACGGAATATACATGGAAACGAAATCAATTGAAAAGGAGGCTCCTGCTGTCGTTAAAAAGAACAT
>PKTO01000058.1 GCA_002869095.1 Clostridiales bacterium | reverse complement strand
GGAAAAGTGGAATGAAGTTTCAATAAAAACCGAAGACGGCACTATCTACGGAACCTTGCTTGACTGCGGAAAAGAAGCGCCTGTCGCACTTATGATTGCGGGATCCGGCCCCACCGACCGGGACGGCAATCAGTCGGGCGGAAACGTAGACAACAGCTCGCTCGAATGGCTGGCTCTCGATCTTTATGACCGCGGCATTTCCTCTTTGCGGTATGACAAACGCACTTCAGGAAAAAGCGCGGCAAGCTTCGAAAACAAAAACCTCGTCTTGGAAGATTTTGTCGACGACGCAGTGAGTTCAATACGCTACCTTAAATCGCAAGGATATGGTAATATCTATTTAATAGGACACAGCCAAGGTTCCCTTGTCGGCACTTTGGCCGCCCAGCGGGAAGATGTCTCGGGCCTCATATCGCTTTCAGGACCCGGCCGGAGCATAGACCTTGTTCTTGCAGACCAATTCAAAAATCTTTCAAACTCTTTCTCGGAAGAAACATCCGAGATACTCAGTCGCATAAAAACAGGGAAACCCGTCGGAAAGATGAGTCCGGAAGCAAAAAAGTTCTTTTCGACAGACAACGTGACTTTTCTTAAGGCATGGATTGCCTACAATCCGGTAGATGAGATTTCAAAGCTCGAAATTCCAATGATTTTCATTGCCGGTGAAACTGACATTCAGGTTCCTCTGGAAGAACTCGAACTCATTTCGGCGGAGGTCGGCCCCGAAAATTGCTTTGTGATACCGAGCATGAATCATGTACTGAAAGAGGCTCCTGCCGACCGGCAAAAAAACCTCAAGAGCTATTCCGATCCTTCATATGAAATTGCCGACGGCCTGGCTGAAACCATAGAGCGTTTCATTCGCTAAGAGCTTTCAAACAAGGTGGTGATTCCTTGAAAGAAGACCAATTGATCAAAGCCGCAAAGAAGAATGATCCGAAAGCATTGGATCAATTGTTCAGGGACAGCTATCCCATTGTTTATGGCTACCTCATAAAAACAACCCTTAACGAGCAAACCGCAAGGGATTTGACCCAGGAAACTTTTCTTAAAGCTCTAAATAAAATTGGCAGTTTCAACGCTAAGTCTAAATTTTCAACATGGCTGATAAGCATCGCCACAAACCTCCACAAGGACGAACTTCGAAAGAGGAGCCGCGAGCGCCCCGAATCGGCCAACCCGGCCGTTTCTTCCGCCAGCGATGTTGAAAAAAGCGTATTGGAAAGGGAAGCTTTCGGAAAAGTTTCGGAAATACTAAGGAAATTGCCGGATGCAAAAAGAAGGGTTTTCATACTTAAGCATTATTACCACTACAGCTATGAAGAAATCAGCCGAATCGAAAATTGTCCCATAGGAACTGTCAGATCAAGGCTTCACGACTGCATAAATAAAATCCGTTCGGAAATGGGGGTGGAAGCACAATGAACAAATCATGCGAAATGTACCAAATGGAACTGATGGATGTGCATTATGGGGAATCTGAAATGACCGAAGAACTGAGGAGCCATTTGGATGGCTGCGAGGATTGTTCACGCTATTGGGCAGGGCTCGGCGAATTGGAAACCTCAATGGTTTTCCCCGAATTTGAAGACCCTTTCAAAGAAATTGTTTTGGACAAGCTCATGGCGGAAAGAGAAAACAAAAGCGGCAGGAAACGCAATGCGCTTGATTTTGCAGCTTTTATTCTCTTGGCCGGGCTCTTCCTCGGCGCTTGCCTGGCCCTTGTTTTCTCCGGACACGCAGTTGCACTTTCAAAGATATACTTGTCAATTTTCATGGTTGCGCCGCTTATGCTTCCCTTCCTTATAAAACGCCAGATGACAAAGGGGGCTCATACAAATGGAAGAGCTTAGAAATGTGCCTGCAGCAGTCTTCATACTCATAGCCGCGCTTCTTTTCGCCCAAGGAACCTGGATTTTTCTAGATGCCCAGAAGCGGGGTTCAAACAAATGGCTTTGGGGATTTTTCGGTCTTTTGAATGTGCCTTCAAACCTTATCATCTATCTGATAGTAACAAGAATATTCATCAAACCCGCGCAATGTCCCGACTGCGGCTGTCCTGTGGAAAAAGATTATTCCTATTGCCCGGGATGCGGCAGGCAGCTTGATGATTGACCTGCCGACAGATGCCGCTGAGGCAATACCCATCAACAAGTCGGCAGGTGTTATAACCATATTATATTGATCAGCAATCGGTCTGAGCATATTTCCGATTCACATTTCCATATGAGTTAAAATGAAATCCTCCCAATGAAAATCAAAGGGAGGATTCCTCTTTTGCGGTCTACGGTTCAAACGCATATCATGCGACTGAAACAACCGCATACCGTGATGCATGGGCAAATACTTTTGAAAAACAAAACTCCAGAAACATTTTATTTGCTTCCCATATCGTTTAGGTCAAGATAATCTGCGTTTATCAGTTCTGTCGAACCTGCTTGCCCACTTTCAGTGGATGGAATGCTTCCATCAAGCTGGCCCCGTATGCTTTCCGCTCTTAGCAAGTTAAACTCCTTAAGAGTCTCCACACCTTTCAAGAATTCCTCATATGAACATAATGCGGTCGGATCCTTTTCTACATATGGAGCTATCATTGCGGAAACGCCATTTATTGTTTCCTCAAAATATCCGCTTTCAAAATACGATTCAATGAAGCTCGAAAACTCGCTATGGTATTGGTCAAAATATTCATCTTCTGTCAGAATTTTGTCCAGCATCGGCCTGTTTTCTTGAACATTGCCTGTCGTGGGAGTATCGATTGGATAATTCACAAACTCCGTCGCCGTATCATCACGTCCATATATGAAAGTGCCAAAGCTAAGATTATAATCCCATCCTATCATCGATAGCAATCCGTCTTCCTCAAAGAGATAATAATTGTGAAGCATGGTTCCCGTATAGCTGTCGAAATTCAGCAGGTAATTATGAACAATGAAATAATCAATGACCTCTT
>PKTO01000021.1 GCA_002869095.1 Clostridiales bacterium | reverse complement strand
TGCTTTTTCTCGTGATTTTTTCCATTTCTTCAGCACTTTTGTCTACAGGTTCCCACATCTCAGAATCTATTTTCCTATTATCCGTCACCTTGATTCCCCCATTATTCATCATACTTGATTCTCGGGTCGATGATTCCATACAATACGTCTACAATCAGAATCATAATGATAAGAAATGCCGCATAGAAAATGGTGACTCCCATTAGAACCGTGTAATCTCTGTTTCCCACGCTTTCCACAAAATGCTTGCCCATGCCAGGGATTGCAAATATCTGTTCTATTACGAAAGAGCCCGTAAGAATTGCGGCAATCATAGGTCCTATATACGTCACGACCGGAATCAAGGCATTCTTGAGTGCATGCTTGTATATTACCCTGAATTCCGAAAGTCCCTTTGCTCTCGCCGTTCTGATGTAGTCCTGCTGCAGGACCTCAAGCATCGACGATCTTGTAAGCCTGGCTACGAAGGATAGCGAGAACCCCCCCAATGCTATGACAGGCCCAATCATGTGCTTCCACGATGTCAGCCCATGGGATGGGAACCAACCAAGTTTAGAACTGAAAATATATATGAATCCCGTAGCCATTACAAAACTCGGTATTGTTATTCCCAGCGTAGCCAGCACCATTACCGTATGGTCCTGCCATTTGTTTTTCTTGAGGGCCGAAACTATTCCCATGGGTATTCCCAGAAGGATTACAAGCAGAATCGAAGTCCCTCCGATTTTCGCAGATACGGGAAAACCCTCTTTTATGAGCTGGTTCACCGTAATTCCAACCCTTTGGAAGCTGGGCCCGAGGTCGAAGGTTACTACACCATGAAGATAGTCCAAATACTGCTTCCACAGCGGATCATCCAGATGGTACTTGGCGTTCAAGGCATTAAGCACAGCTTCGGGAAGAGCTTTTTCTCTCGTAAAAGGTCCGCCCGGAATTATGCGCATAAGGAAAAAGGTTATTGTGATGATAAAGAACATTGTTATAATCATCGCGATTATGCGTTTGAAAATATATCTGCCCAAGCCATCAACTCCTCTTTATGGTCTTAGCAATCCTTAATCTCAACCCCATTTGTCGATACCGCCGTATGTCTTCTCATTCCTTTACGACTGCCATTTTTATGCATTATATTAATAATACCCAATATTCGACTATTGGTCACATTTAATGCTTTTCTTTCCAAAAATACTTTAGTGTTTTTTCTATTTGAGTTTTTCCCTTACCATCCTGTTTACCGTCTGAGGCGCGGCTTTTCCCTTGGATGCCTTCATCGCCTGTCCGACAAGGAAGCCAACGGCCCGGTCCTTCCCATTTCTGTAATCCTCTACGGATTGCGGATTCTCGGAAATGACCCTGTCCACGATTTCCTCTATGGCCGACTCGTCCGTTATCTGTTTCATCCCTTTTTCTTCGATTATTTTTTCGGGCTTCCTGCCTGTTTCGGCCATTTCCCTGAATACCTTCTTGGCCATGTTGTTGCTTACGGTTCCGCTTTTCACAAACTTGAGCAGGTCTGCGAAATCGCAAGCGTCGAAAGGCATGTCGCTTATGTCGGAATCCATGTCCTTGAGCCTTCTCAGTATTTCGGTCATCATGAAATTGCTGGCCAGCTTTGCATCGCCGGAAAGTTTTACGGCTTCCTCGTAAAATGCCGCCAGGGCCTTGGAGGATACGATTACGCCCGCGTCATATTCGGGTATTTCGTATGTCTTCATGAATCTGTCCTTCTTGGCCTGCGGAAGCTCGGGAAGCTCTTTCCTTATTCTTTCTATCCACTCCTGGCTTATTTCCATTTCGACCAGGTCCGGTTCGGGGAAATACCTGTAGTCGTGCGCGTATTCCTTGCTCCTCATGGATACAGTGACGCTTTTGGCGTCGTCCCACCTGCGGGTTTCCTTGAGGGTGTTTTCACCCGCCTCGAGCGCCTCTATGTGGCGCTTTGTCTCGTAGTCTATGGCTTTTGCCGCCGCCTTGAAGGAATTGAGGTTCTTGAGCTCAGCAATCTCGGTTTTCCTTCCGTCGTCGGCGACTACGTTCACGTTTACGTCGCATCTGAGAGAGCCCTGCTCCATCTTGACGTCTGAAACCTCGATGTACTCCAATATTCCCTTGAGCTTGTCAAGGAAGGCCGTGGCCTCGTCAGCGCCGGCCATGTCGGGCCTTGATACGATTTCTATCAGGGGCACCCCGCACCTGTTGTAGTTCAAAAGGGAGGAACCGTCCTCTGTATGGAGTGACTTTCCTGTGTCCTCCTCCATGTGTATCCTTTCTATGCCGATTTTCTTGGTGCCGGATTCGGTTTCTATCTCAAGGTATCCGTCGGTGCAAAGCGGCATGTCGTATTGTGAAATCTGGTATGCCTTGGGCAGGTCCGGATAAAAATAGTTTTTCCGGTCCATCTTGCTCTTTTCCGCTATCTTGCAGTTTGCCGAAAGGCCTGCCATTATAGCGAATTCAATCGCCCTCTTGTTTATGACCGGAAGGGTTCCCGGAAGTCCTATGCAAATGGGGCAGCAATGGGTGTTTACGTCTCCCCCGAAAGCCGCGCTGCATGTGCAAAACATTTTCGATTCTGTCAAAAGCTCCGCATGTATCTCAAGACCCACTATTGTCCTATAGTTCATTTTGGCCACCCCCTGCGAGTTCCGCTCTCTGCATGTGGACTCCGGACGCCTGCTCGAAGCTGTAGGCCGCCCTCAGGAGCGTAGCTTCGTCGAAGAACTTGCCTATAAGCTGCATTCCAACCGGAAGGCCGCCCTTGAAGCCGCAAGGTATGGAAAGAGCCGGGACTCCGGCTATGTTGACCGGAACCGTGCATATGTCGCTCATGTACATTTCCAGAGGATCGTCCGATTTTTCACCTATCTTGAATGCGGCGGAAGGGGCTGTGGGCGTGAGTATGAAATCGTATTTTTCAAAAGCCTTCTCGAATTCCATTTTAATCAGTGTCCTGACC
>PKTO01000363.1 GCA_002869095.1 Clostridiales bacterium | reverse complement strand
TGGTCAACGTGTCCGATTGTTCCGATGTTGACATGCGGTTTCGTTCTTTCGAATTTAGCTTTTCCCATTTCTTTTCGTCCTCCTTTATTTGGTTGATTTGCTTATTTATTTGGAGCCCATGAGCGGATTCGAACCGCTGACCTACGCCTTACCATGGCGTTGCTCTACCTTCTGAGCTACATGGGCACTTAAATCGATCTCATTTCAAGAAACTTTTCCAGTTTTCTCTTTACTCTCTGAAGCGCATTGTCGATTGATTTTATGTGCCTGTCAAGCAAAACGGCAATCTCCTGATATGACTTGCCCTGCAAGTAGTAGGCCAGCACCTGGAGTTCCAGCTTGCTTAGTATTTCACCGATTTTTTCCTCTATGCTGCTCAATTCCTCCCTGGATATTATCAATTCCTCGGGATCGGTGATTTTTGCCCCCGTAAGTATATCCAAGAGCGTCCTGTCGGATTCTTCGTCATAAATAGGTTTGTTCAGCGAAACATAAGAGTTGAGCGGTATATGTTTCTGTCTTGTCGCTGTTTTGATGGCGGTTATTATTTGCCTTGTTATGCAAAGCTCGGCAAAAGCCCTGAAAGAAGAAATCTTGTCGGCCCTGAAATCCCTTATGGCCTTGAACAAGCCAATCATGCCTTCCTGTATGATGTCCTCTTTGTCGGCTCCAATAAGAAAATATGACCTTGCCTTAGCTCTGACGAAATTCTTGTACTTCTTTATAAGAAAATCCTGAGCATACAAATCGCCGTCCCTTGCGCATTCGACTATGTTCTCGTCTTCCATGCACTCATATTCGGGATACGCGACGCTTTTCGCTTTAGTGGATTGTTCCATGAAATGCACGCCCCCCGATTTTGATAACGGTATTATTATAACTTGCATCATTTAAAATATCAAGCATCAATCTACTTTTTTCCCCATTTGTCCAAAGCATCAAGAATTTCCCTGTCGAGCGAATCGGCAAGAAAAGATTTGGCCTTTTCCTTTACGCGAATCTTCGAAGCTATTTTCCTTTTTGCCCTGTCCATTTCCAAACGCAATTCCCTTGACGACATTCTTGAAGCGCCTTTTCCCAATATGAATTGCTGCTCCGCTCCGTCCGATGTGGCGACCGTCACAATGTTCTTGCGGCTGGCTGCAAGTTCGGCTGTCCTTTTCTCAATATAAGAATCTGCTGTCTGATGCACTTTCGTATAAAAAACCTTGACATTGTTTATTTCCTGCATTTTCGCCATCTTGCTCCTGTTTCGGTATGCGTCGAAAACAATCTCTATCGACGTTCCTGTGAACGCTCCGTATTCCGACAATTCCTCTATGAGCATGTCCCTTGCCGAAGCGAGGTTTTCCATTCCGGCAGCGCTGAGTTTTTTCCAATCATTGATTACATTGTATCCGTCGACGATGAGAATCCTGTTTTGCTTCATGACCCTGAATCCCGCTGCCTGCGGACTTCATACATTAAAATGGAGGCTGAAACCGATGCATTCAGCGAGTTGACCTTCCCTTCCATGGGAATCCTGACCAAAAAATCGCACTTTTCCCTTACCAGCCTGCTTATTCCCTGCCCCTCGTTTCCTATCACCAATGCGGTATTTCCCTTGTAATCTTCATCGTAATACAATTTCTCGCCGTTCATGTCGGCTCCAGTAACCCATACCCCGTTTTCCTTCAATTTTTCTATGGTTTTGACAAGATTAACCACTTTGCATACCGGAACGTACTCGACGGCTCCAGCCGATGTCTTTGCGACAATGGGGGTAAGGGTAGCCGATCTGCGCCTTGGAATGATTACGGCGTCCACCCCGGACGCATCGGCAGTCCTGAGAACAGAACCGAGGTTGTGGGGATCCTGTATTTCATCAAGCAAAATAAGGAATGCAGGCGTTTCGCTTTCCCTTATATTATCCAGAAGATCGTCCAGTTCCAGGTATGAATGGGCAGAAACTTTCGCCAATATTCCCTGATGGGCATGGCTCTCCGACATTTCATCTATTTTCTTTCGATCCACGAATGAAACCGGTATCTTCTTTTCTTTCGCAATATCGAGTATTTTCTTGACATTGGCGCTCTTGCCGCCTTTTGCAATATATATCTTGTCTATTGTACGGCCCGAAGCAAGAGCTTCCTCAACCGGATGCCGTCCTTCAACATAAGCTTTCTCTTCACTCATAAAGCACCTCTTCACACCATGTTTTCATATTTCAGCCTGACCTCGTCCATCATCCCGCAACTCATCGACCCTTCAGGGCAAGGACCTTTTATGCAAGCTGGTCCTGATTTTTCGAAAATGGTCGGAGCCACGCGCTTCACGCATTTCAGCATTTCATCAGCCACCCCGTGTATCTCCCATTGGGCCCTGTTGCAACATCTCTGTTCAAAGAAATGAATAAGCGTCCTTGCGTTCATAGTTACAACTATCTTGGTTTCGCATGCGTTGGGGAAAACAAAACGAGCATCTTCGATGGCTTTCTTTTCCATTGCCCCCATCTGCCTTTTTGTTATTTCCTCTGCGCCTTCCGCATACGAATCATAAAGAAGCCCGGAAATCCGTTTGTATGCGTTTCGGCTGTTTTCCATCGCCTCTTCGAAGATCGCGAGGGCTTTTGGATTTTCGGATATTGCCGGCGGAACAATATAATTGAAGTCGTCTGTCTTCACATATCTCTGGGACTGCTGCGAATACGACGCTATCCGGTGCCTTACAAGCTGGTGTGTGCATACGCGGCTGATTCCCTCTATGCCAAAGGTGAAGGATACATGTTCGACAGGAGACATGTGTCCCATCTTCATTAGTATCCTTATGAATTTTTCAGCGCTTTCATCCTCAAGCTTTTCCATTATTTCAGACACGCCAACCGGCGAATAGCAAAGTTTGGCCGCAGAAGCGACTACCTTTTCAGGTTCAGGTGTATACTGAATCAACTCGACTCTCATATCATTCCTCCTCTTGTCCTTTTCCCATGGATA
>PKTO01000274.1 GCA_002869095.1 Clostridiales bacterium | reverse complement strand
TGCATTGAATTTTTCCAATGTCCCTCTCAAATGTTCCCCGTAAGAGACGGCGACAGCATCCCTGAAAACCGGACCATGCGGCGTTATTACAATTATGGTGTCAGGCCTCTTTTGCCTGACGTACTCTGCTATATATTGCATTGACTTAATTGTCTCTTCTATTTTCTTTTCTTCACCCTTTCCTATTTCCTCTATTATTATAGGCGGGTGAGGCATAAGATATGCCGACAGTATTTTCCCCATTTGCAAAGCCTCCTTTAAAAATCTATTACCCTCATTGCCCAGCCGCAAAACCAAAAAAGCATAATGCATACGCATTAAGCATCAGGGGAGCAGTTTAAAAGCAGAGGAAAAATAAAAGCACCATGCATATGCATGGTGCTTTGAATGGCAATACCTATCTCTTCGAGAACTGGGATGCTTTTCTTGCTTTTTTCAAGCCGTATTTCTTTCTTTCGACCATTCTTGCGTCTCTGGTAAGAAATCCCGCTTTTTTGAGTGCTCCCCTGAATTCTCCGTCGGCTTTCAAAAGAGCTCTTGAAACTCCATGTCTCAAAGCTCCGGCCTGACCGGTGGTTCCACCGCCGTGGACTTTCGCCAAGACATCGAATTTGCCTTCTGTTTCAGTCAGCAAAAGAGGTCTTTTGACTTCCATCCTGAGTGTTTCATAGTTGAAATACTCTTCAATATCTCTACCGTTTATCAGAATTTTACCATTTCCGGGAACTAATCTAACCCTGGCAATGGACTTTTTCCTTCTTCCTGTCCCGTAATACTGAACGCCAGCCATTTAACCATCCTCCTCCATTATACTTGTATGTCCAAATCTTCAGGCATTTGAGCCTGATGGTTATGTTCCGCACCCTTGCATACCTTGAGCTTTTTAATAACCTGTCTGCCAAGCTTGTTGTGGGGAATCATTCCCTTAACGGCTTCGTAAACAATTCTGTCGGACTTGGTGGCCATCATTTCACGGTAAGTCCTCTCTTTGAGGCCTCCTGGATAGCCTGTGTGCCATCTGTACATCTTTTGGTCTAGCTTCTTGCCTGTCAACTTGACTTTGTCGGTATTTATGATGATTACAAAATCACCGGTGTCCACATGCGGCGTGAAGATAGGTTTGTGTTTTCCCCTTAGGATGTTGGCAACTTGCGATGCCAGTCTTCCAAGCGGCTTGTCGGTTGCATCTACCACATACCATTTCTTTTCAACCTCATGAGGCTTAGCTACAAAACTTTTCATGACTTTACCTCCCAATATGAATCTTCTTCATATGATTATTCTATTAAAAAAGAGAAACTTCAAAACCCGGGGCATTGGGTCTGCTTGAATATTTCGCTTTTCACACTCTTGACATTATAATACACCGACCCGGCTGTGTCAAGCCAAACAAGTCCTAAACCTCATATTCCACATTTTTAAGATACAGGCCCTGCGGGGGCGCCAAACGCCTGGTCCGGCAATTTTCCTTTTCTTTGAGTATCTCCGGAATTTCTCCTGCGTCAAGTCTTCCGCTTCCCACTTCCAGGACGACTCCGACAATCCTTCTCACCATGTTGTAAAGAAAACCGTTTCCTTCAACTTCAATGACAAAGAGATCCTTTTCCCGGGAAATTTCAGCCTTGTAAATTGTCCTTACGGTCTTTTTTATGGGCGATCCCGACGACATGAAGGCTTTGAAGTCATGCTCGCCTACAAACATTCCAAGCGCTTGGCGCATTTTCTCCTCATCCAGTCTGCGGTAATAATGATATGCGTAATTTCTATAGACAGGTCTGCAAACGCTTCCGTTTTGTACCTTGTACAGGTATGTTTTTCTTTTCGGGTCGTATCTTGCATGAAAATCCATTGGCACTTCCTCGGCTGAAATAATTGCCACATCCGGCGGAAGGTATGAGTTCACAGCCCTGGGAAATCTGTCGAGTGATATGGGCGTATCAGATTTGAAATTCGCAACCTGTCCTAAAGCGTGGACCTTCGAGTCGGTTCTTCCCGAACCTATGACCTCCACTTCCTCATTCAAAACCTTGGTCAGTGTCTCGTTTAGAACTCCTTCCACAGTTCTCAGCCCAATCTGTTTCTGCCAACCGCAAAAATCCGTCCCGTCATATTCTATGGTAAGTTTTATGTTTTTCACTGTTTCACCTGCTGTCAATGTCTAGTCTTTCCTCTGAACACTCCGCCTTTGTTGGTCCTTCCGTCACTGGTGCAAATAAAGCTGCTGACCCTGTTTTTATCGATGATTTCATAAATTTTTTCCATATCCCTGCGCTTTATGCTTATGAAGAGAAGGTACCTGTCGCCGTCCCTGCCCTCGCCTTTGATTACGGTAACGCCGAAGCCATTGTTTCTGAGCTCCTCCACCAGCTTGTCTTCGTTTTTGTCTACAATTATTCTAAGGACCAACTCCCCTATAGCCATTTTTTCCTCTATCATTATGCCGGCATAATTGCCAACTGAAAATCCAATGGCGTAAGCCCCTACGAACCATATGTTGTCAAGGTCGTTCATTACCGTGCCCAATACTACTATGAACAGGAGCGATTCGAAAAACGCTATCAGGGACGACAAAAATTTCCTGTTTTTAGTCATCAGAATTGTTCTCACCGATACCAGCGATGCAATTATGACTCGAGCCGCGAAAATATACAGGCCTTTCAATATCAAGGTTTCCACAATATTACCTCTTTCCATTTAAAATAAAAAAATCAATGCCTATGCAATCCTCAAAAAAACAAGATAACCGTAAAACAAAACCATCAAAATCGACCCGGCGAAGTCGCCTTTGTTGAACTTAAGCTGTTTCATGCGGGTTCTGCTCTTTCCTCCCCTGTAGCATCTTGCCTCCATGGCAGTTGCCAAATCATCAGCACGCCTGAATGCCCCGATAAAAAGAGGCACAAGCAACGGTATAAGGCTTTTTGCCCTTTTTACTATGTTTCCGCTTTCAAAGTCCGCTCCCCTGGCCATTTGAGCCTTCATTATCTTGTCTGTCTCCTCCAGAATTGTCGGTATGAATCTTAAGGCTATTGTCATCATCATAGCCAACTCATGCGCGGGCACGCCTATTCTTCTGAATGGATTCAGAAGCCTCTCTATCCCGTCTGTTAGTTCTATTGGAGAAGTCGTCAATGTCAAAATGGATGTTCCAATAATAAGAAAAATGAGCCTCAGGCTCATAAAAACCGCCTGATGCAGGCCTTCCCTGGTTATTTCAAAAATTCCCATTTTATAAATAATCTCTCCACGGGTCAAAAACATGTTGATCGTAAACGTGAAGAATATGATCAGAAATATTGGCTTAAGGCCTTTGAGTATATATTTCAATGGGACTTTTGAAGCGGCTATGATCAAACCGATGAAACCCGCCGCATAGACGTAGTTCGTCAGTGAATCTATCATAAACAGCACTATTACGAATCCGAAAACCGCCAATATCTTGAGTCTCGGATCCCTTCGATGAATCAATGATTCAACGGGATAGTATTGCCCTATTGTAATGTCTCTAAGCATTGCTACCGCCCCTCGCCAATCTTAAAAGCTCCTCTTTGGCCTCTTCCACGGTCAAGGCCCCCTTTTTCACGTCTTGACGATGCCGGCTCAATTTGTCCATCAAGGCCGTCATCTGGGGAACCCCCAATCCTATGCTTTCCAGCGCATCGACTTGCGAAAAAACTTCTTTCGGTGTGCCTGAAAAAGCTATCTGGCCCTTGTTTATCACAAGCACTTTGCCGCAAAGCCTGGCTATGTCCTCCATGCTGTGCGATATCAGGAGAACCGTCGTGTTGTACTTCTTGTGGAGCAGGCTTATTTTCTCAAGTATCTCTCTTCTTCCCCTTGGATCTAGGCCTGCCGTCGGCTCGTCCAAAATCAGCACTTCGGGTTTCATCGCTATTATGCCTGCGATTGCGACCCTCCTGCGCTGTCCGCCGCTCAATTCAAAAGGCGACCTGTCCTTTATTTCTTCGTAATCCAGCCCCACCGTTTCAATTGCCTCCCTTGCCCTTTCGTGGATTTCCTTTTCGGAAAGGCCAAGGTTGCCGGGCCCGAAAGCCACATCCTTCTCGACGGTCTCTTCAAAGAGCTGGTACTCGGGGTATTGGAACACAAGACCCACTTTCTTTCTGACGTCATTCATTTTAACTTCCTTGCCTGTGATGTCAAGTCCGTTAATCAGTATTGTTCCGGACTCGGCTTTAAGCAAGCCGTTGAGATGCTGTATCAGGGTCGATTTGCCCGAACCGGTATGTCCTATCAATCCAGTGAATTCACCTGCCTCTATTTCAAAACAGATGTTTTTGAGGGCAATGGTTTCAAATGGACTTTTGGGATTGTATATGTGCGTCAAGTCTTTTACAATAATCGACATAGTTCTTCCACCATTTCTTCCATAGTCAATACGCCTTCCCTAACGGGAAGACCTTCTTTTTTAAGAGAATTTGCCAAGAGAGTCACTTGAGGCAGGGAAAGTCCGCATCCCAATATTGTTTCCGATTGTGAAAACACCTCTTTAGGCGTTCCCTGAAGAATAATTTTTCCATCGTCCATTACTATAACCCTGTCGGCGTGAACCGCTTCTTCCATGAAATGGGTTATATGTATTATGGTTATTCCTTCGCTTTTGTTGAGTCCGGTTATTGTTTCAATGACTTCCTTCCTGCCGGAAGGGTCAAGCATTGCTGTGGGTTCATCAAGTATTATGCATTCAGGCTTCATTGCCAAAATTCCTGCAATCGCTATCCTTTGCTTCTGTCCCCCGGACAAAAGGTGCGGCGGTTTCCTTTTATACTCGCTCATTCCTACAACGCCTATTGCCCTGTCGACCCTGCGTCTTATTTCTTCCGGTTCTACACCCAGATTTTCGGGGCCAAAAGCCACATCTTCCTCTACAATCGTTGCTACTATCTGATTATCTGGATTTTGGAAAACCATTCCGGCGCTTCGCCTTATTTCCCAAAGATTATTTTCGTCTTTTGTGTCCATACCATTGATCAGCACTTGACCATCGCATGGAACAAGTATTGCATTGAGCATTTTTGCCAATGTGGATTTTCCTGAACCGTTGTGGCCTATCACAACAACGAATTCACCGCGGCCGACTACAAATTCCACATTGTCGACCGCCAGGAATTCCTCTTCTTCTGTTACATATTTATATGAAGCTTTTTTTACTTCAATTATATTTTTCATATGTTTCTGCCTCTATCTCAATCCGATTCCATAGGATAATCAATTTTTCCAATAATAATGAAAAAGGGATTAAGTATGACTTAACCCCTTGGTTTCTCATCAGACGACTATACCAGTTCCAAAAGAACCATGGGTGAAGCGTCTCCTCTTCTTTGTCCAATTTTAATTATTCTTGTGTAACCGCCGTTTCTTTCGCTGTATTTAGGTGCGATTTCATCAAACATGTTCTTGACAACGGTTTCATCAAGCATATAAGCGATAGCCTGGCGTCTTGCATGCAAGTCGCCTCTTTTGGCCAGCGTAATCATTTTTTCCGCTATTTTTCTGGCTTCCTTGGCTTTTGCCTCGGTTGTCTCGATACGACCGTTCTTTATCAGGCTTGTCACGATATTTCTAAGCA
Source organism: Clostridiales bacterium (assembly GCA_002869095.1). GTDB lineage: Bacteria > Bacillota > Clostridia > Peptostreptococcales > BM714 > BM714. The sequence continues at coordinate 13,231 of PKTO01000274.1, read as the reverse complement.
TGAGATTCCTGTGGTCGGTCGTACGACCCAGCCTTCTGTATCCAGCCATAAAGATCCCTCCTTTATTGAAGTCTATTCATCATCTTGCTTGAGTACCAGTTCCAATTCAATCAGTTTTTCTCTGACTTCCTCCAAGGATTTCTTGCCAAGATTTCTTACTTTCATCATGTCATCCTCGGTTTTCTGTATGAGATCCTCAACTGTATTGATGCCTGCACGCTTCAAGCAGTTGTAGGAACGAACTGAAAGATCAAGTTCTTCAATAGTCATCTCAAGCACTTTTTCCTTCTTGTCTTCTTCTTTTTCCACCATTATTTCAACATCGCTGATACTCTCCGTCAAGCAAATGAAAAGATTCAAATGTTCATTCATTATCTTTGAACCCAATGAAACTGCTTCGTCCGGGCTAATGCTGCCGTCCGTCCATACTTCGAGAGTCAATTTGTCGAAATCGGTAACATGCCCAACCCTTGTATCTTCAACCTTGTAGTTGACTTTCTTTACAGGAGTATAGATCGAGTCCACCGGAATTACGCCAATCGGCATTTCCTCGTCTTTGTTGCCTTCTGCCGATACATAGCCTCTTCCTCTGGAAATTCCCAACACCATGTTCATTTCCGCATCTTCGTCAATGGTTGCGATATACATGTCGGGATTTAGAATTTCGACGTCGGCATCAGCGACGATGTCTCCAGCCGTTATTATTCCTGGGCCCTTCTTCTCAATTCTTACTTCCTTTACCGATTCATCGGAATGAATCTTTGCGGACAATTCTTTAAGGTTGAGTATGATATCGACAACATCCTCGCTTACTCCTGCAACTGTTGAAAATTCATGCAGTACGCCGTCAATTTTAATCCACTTGACAGCAACTCCAGGCAAAGACGAAAGGAGAATTCTTCTAAGACTGTTTCCTATGGTTATTCCGTAGCCTCTTTCGAGCGGTTCCACAACAATTTTTCCATACGTGCCTTCATCAGACATTTCGACACATTCAATTCTCGGTTTTTCAATTTCTATCATTCTATGCCCTCCCTCTTAGCATATTGTCATTTCGAGGGTTACCGGATTCTAATTACTTGGAATACAATTCTACGATCAAATGTTCTTCAATCGGTATATCGATATCTTCTCTAACGGGTAACGCTACGACCTTGCCTTCCATCTTTTCAGGGTCAACTGAAAGCCAGCTCGGAATATTAACCGATTTTTCTGCTATCGCCTTGAATTTTGCGGAAGATTTGCTTTTGTCCTTGACAGCTATAGTGTCTCCAACTTCAACTACCATTGAAGGGATTGTAGCTTTATTGCCATTGATTGTAAAATGTCCGTGAGTAACGAGTTGGCGGGCTTCTTTTCTTGAAGATGCCATTCCCATTCTGAATACGGCATTGTCCAATCTGGTTTCGAGTATCCTCAGGAAATTTTCACCCGTGATGCCGGATTGCTTTTCCGCCTTGTCGAAGTGTCTCTTGAATTGGTTTTCCAAAAGTCCATAATACCTTTTGACCTTCTGCTTTTCTCTTAATTGAATCCCATAGTTGGAAGGCTTGCTTCTTCTTCCTTCGCCATGTTGTCCAGGCGCTTTTGCGCGTCTGTTCATAGCACATTTATCAGTATAGCATCTCTCGCCTTTGAGAAAAAGTTTCTGCCCTTCTCTTCGGCAAAGTCTGCATGACGGTCCTGTGTATCTTGCCATTATACGTTCACCTCCTAATCTAACTTAAACTCTTCTTCGTTTGGGCGGTCTGCAACCATTATGCGGTACCGGTGTAACATCTTTGATTGAACTGATTTCCAACCCTGTAGCTTGCAACGATCTGATTGCAGCTTCTCTTCCTGCTCCCGGACCCTTTACATATACTTCAACATGTTTCAGACCATGCTCCATAGCATCTTTTGCGGCTTGTTCAGCCGTCATTTGCGCTGCATAAGGAGTGGATTTTCTGGAACCCTTGAATCCGAGTCCTCCGGCGCTTGCCCATGCAATAACATTGCCGGACATGTCACTGAGTGTCACGATTGTATTGTTGAATGTAGACTGAATATGTGCCTGTCCACGTTCTATATGCTTTTTCTCACGTTTCTTTCTACGTGTCTTGCGGACTTTCTTCGCCATGTTTCAAAACCCTCCTTTGCTATTTCTTTTTGCGTCCTACCATTCTCTTTGGACCTTTTCTCGTTCTTGCGTTGGTCTTGGTCTTTTGCCCTCTTACCGGAAGACCTCTTCTATGACGTATTCCTCTATAACAGCCGATTTCCTTGAGTCTCTTGATGTTCAAGGAAACTTCTCGTCTTAAATCTCCTTCGACTTGATGCTCGTCTACGATGATTTGCCTTAGCTTGCTGACTTCCTCTTCTGTCAAATCCTTGACTCTGGTATCTTTATTGATTCCAGCCTTTTCAAGAATTTCCAAGGAACTTGATCTTCCTATGCCGAAAATATAAGTCAAGCCGATTTCGACTCTCTTGTCTCTTGGTAAGTCAACACCTGCGATTCTCGCCATTAAACCGTACACCTCCTGTTTAAATCCGTTTGTTGTTGTTTTCAATTCATTAGTGCAGCCGCGCTTTTATTTGAATTGACAATTACTTTCACTCAACCCAAGCACAAGCATCAACCTTGCTTTTGCTTGTGTTTGGGATTTTCACAAATAACCATGACCTTGCCTTTTCTTTTTATCACTTTGCATTTTTCACACATAGGTTTTACGGAAGATCTGACTTTCATTGTTTTCCCTCCTCTATCACTTGCCTCGCCATGTGATTCGGCCTCTGGTCAAATCGTAAGGAGACAATTCCATTGTAACTTTGTCGCCAGGCAAAATCCGAATGTAATGCATTCTAAGCTTGCCTGAAATATGGGCCAAAACCACATGTCCATTTTCCAGTTCCACTTTGAAAGTTGCATTCGGCAGAGCTTCTAAGACGACGCCTTTTACTTCAATCGCATTTTCTTTAGCCATTAGGAAGCATTCCTCCTATTCCATGGGCCGGTCGGTTTCCAGTTTGTCGATTTCTGTTCTGAGCATCAAATTCGTTACAGTGAGATTTTGATTGTTTCTTCTTACTATCAATTCACTTATAAGATTGAACTTGGCAAGATGTTTCACTTTCTTTTTCTTCGGGTTGCCTATTCTCCTCAGGTCGCCGTCGGCGACTAAAACATATTGATCATCGATCACATCTACAATTATGAAAACCCTTCCTTTGTCTCTACCGGCCTTTGATCTTACAAATTGCCCTATCGTCAATTCTTTCGTATCCAGCAATTCAGACACCTCTTTTACAGTTGAGTCAGTATAATCGGTTCTTCCTCGGTTATGGCTATGGTATTCTCGTAATGAGCCGACAACTTTCCGTCAGCCGTTACAACCGTCCATTCGTCTCCGAGGGTCTGCACCCTGAAAGTTCCTGCATTTACCATGGGCTCTATTGCAATAACCATCCCGGCAACAAGTCTCGGACCTTTTCCGGGAGGACCGTAATTTGGAACCTGTGGATCCTCATGCAAGGCAGTGCCAATTCCATGGCCCACATAATCCCTCACTACGGAAAAACCATTTTCCTCGACATATTTTTGTACCGCATGCGATACGTCGGAAAGTCTGTATCCCACCTTGCAATACTTCAAACCTTCGAAAAAACTTTGACGCGTCACAGCTATAAGCCGTTCGGCCTCTTCGCTTATTTCACCGACAGGGAAAGTTCTTGCCCCGTCACCATAATATCCTTTTAACTTCGAACCGACATCGACGCTTATTATATCACCGTTTTCAAGAACCCTTCCATCCGGGATTCCATGAACAACCTGTTCGTTCACGGAAGCGCATATGGCAGCCGGAAATCCTCCATAGCCCTTGAATGCCGGGATTGCTCCCATCTCGATGATTTTCTTTTCAGCTATCTGGTCAAGCTCCATTGTTGTCATGCCGGGCTTTATGACCTCTGCCATAAGTTTATGGACTTCAGCGACAATTTTCCCGGCTTCTTTCATGTATTCAATTTCTTGCTTTGTCTTGATTGTGACCATCACTCTTTGCCTTTTAATGCATTTTCGATATCGGCAGTCACTTTTTCAATGTCCTGCTTTCCATCTATGTCAATCAATATGCCTTTTTTTGAATAATATTCAATCAAAGGCTGAGTCTGCTCAAGATACACCTGTATGCGTTTTGATACAGTCTCTTCGTTGTCGTCGCTTCTTTGATACAATTATCCGCCGCAAAGGTCGCAAACCTCTTCTTTTGCGGGAGGATTGAATTCGACATGGTAAGTTGCTCCGCAGCCCCGGCAAATTCTTCTGCCGACAGCCCTTCCAACCAATATGCTCTTGTCAACTTCAATATTGACTACATTGTCCATAGCGACATTCATTTTTGCCAGAACATCATCAAGCTCCTTGGCCTGGTTGAGTGTCCTTGGAAATCCGTCAAGCAGAAATCCTTTTTCGCAATCTTTTTCTTTAAGTCTGTCTTCAACTATTTCAACTACCAGCTGGTCCGGTACAAGAAGGCCCTTGTCCATAAAGCTTTTTGCTCTTGTGCCAAGTTCCGTACCTTCCTTAAGGTTTTTTCTGAAGATATCTCCTGTAGAAATATGGGGGATACCGAAAGCCTTGACGATACCGACTGCCTGAGTTCCTTTTCCGGCCCCAGGAGGTCCTAAAAGTATCAATCTCATATTAACCCCTCCAATACGATATTATTTAAGAAAACCTTGGTAATGCCTCATAACCATCTGTGCTTCGATTTGTTTCATGGTCTCGAGAGAAACCCCTACCGCAATCAAAAGCGCTGTCCCTCCAAATCTGAAATCTATGCTTGTGAAATTCAGAATCAGTGTGGGCAAAACGGCTATCATCGCCAGGAAAAATGCTCCTGCCAAGGTTATTTTGTTTAATGATTTTTGTAAATATTCAGCAGTTTTCTTTCCAGGTCTTATGCCCGGTATGAATCCGCCGTTTTTCTTCATGTTGTCTGCCACTTCAACAGGGTTGAATGTAATAGCCGTGTAGAAGTATGTGAAAAATATTATCAGAAGCGCATACAACAGATTGTAGAAATATATTCCGGGGCTTCCTGTAGGCGAAAGGTATTTTGCAACAAAATTGGCAAATCCTCCATCCGGGAAGAAATATGTCAGCGTCATTGGAAACTGCAGCAGTGAAATTGCGAATATTACCGGGATAACCCCTGCCTGATTCACTTTAAGCGGTATATGAGTGCTTTGTCCGCCGTACATTTTTCTGCCTACAACGCGTTTTGCATACTGAACCGGAATTTTCCTTGTTCCCTGTTGGATTGCGATTACGCCTGCTATAACGAACAGAGCAAGCACTGCGAAAATCAGCAATGGCAAGACCGACATTTCACCTGCGGAAACCTTTTGGAAGGTTTGGCTGATTCCAAGAGGAACCCTTGAAATTATTCCCGCAAAAATGATAAGCGATATTCCATTCCCTATTCCGTTTTCAGTTATTTGCTCACCGAGCCACATAAGGAAAGCGGTTCCGGCTGTAAGTGTTATTATAACAGTCGCCACAGCCCAGAAATCAGTTGATATAAGAGCTCTTCTAAAGAGTCCTATGCTGATTCCAGTCGCCTGGATCACAGCCAATACGACTGTTCCATAACGTGTGAATTGAGCAATCTTCTTTCTGCCTTCTTCCCCTTCCTTGGCCAATGCTTCAAGCTTAGGAATGGCAATAGTCAGAAGCTGCATTATGATTGACGACGTGATGTATGGTGTTATACTCAATGCGAAAATGGTGAAATTCTTGAAAGCTCCACCCGACATGAAGTTAAAGAAATTAAGGAGTCCTCCGTCCGACGCAAAAAATTGATTCAATATTTCTCTGTCAATTCCAGGCACCGGGATGGATGTCCCCAATCTGAAAATGGCAAACATCATCAGCGTAAACAAGATTCTCTTTTTTAGATCCGGAATCTTCCAGGCATTCCTTAAGGTACGAAGCAATTAAATCACCTCTGCCTTTCCGCCGGCCGCTTCAATTTTTTCTTGAGCAGACTTTGTGAATTGATTGGCTTTGACTGTCAGCTTCTTTTCAATTTCACCATTTCCAAGAATCTTTACGCCATAGTTCAATTTCTTGATCAAACCGTTTTCCATAAGGATTGCCGGCGTGATTTCTGTGTCTTCCTCAAATCTGTTCAAATCTTCAACATTCACTATAGACCAAACCTTCTTGAAAGGATTGGTGAATCCCCTTTTGGGAATTCTTCTGTAAAGAGGCATTTGGCCCCCCTCGAAACCGGGTCTTGTACCTCCGCCCGATCTTGAGTTTTGCCCATCGGCACCTCTTCCGGCAGTTTCTCCCTGCCCGCTGGCAGTACCTCTGCCGAGTCGTTTTCTATTCCTGACTGCACCTTTTGCAGGTTTCAACTCATGAAGTTTCATGGCTACACCTCCTCCAACTTATATTTCTTCAACTTCCAGTAGATGTTCAACTTTTCTGATCATGCCGCGCATTTGAGGATTATCCTCTTTTTCAACGACTTGACCTATTTTTCTGAGTCCCAAAGCCTCAACATTCTTTCGATGGTTGGGCTTTGATGCGATCGTACTTTTTACAAGTTTAATCTTCAACATATTAGCCAAGGTTTTCCCCCCTAACCTTTAATTTCCTCAACAGATTTTCCTCTGAGTTTTGCGACTTTTTCAACAGTTTTCATGCTCATCAATCCCTGCATTGTAGCGTTAACCATGTTTTGCGGGTTATTGCTTCCCAGGGATTTTGCCCTTACATCCTTGATTCCTGCCAATTCCAAGACTGCACGTACAGGTCCTCCGGCGATTACTCCGGTACCTTCCTTGGCCGGCATGATAAGAACCTTGCCTGCTCCAAACCTTCCCCTGTTTTGATGAGGGATGGTTGTTCCAACTCTTGGAACGGATACGACATTTTTTGTAGCCGCCTGTATTGCCTTTCTTATTGCTTCCGGAACTTCAAGCGCTTTTCCTGTTCCTATTCCGACATGGCCATTCTCGTCTCCAACAACCACAAGGGCGCTGAATCTGAAATTACGTCCGCCTTTAACAACTTTTGTTACACGATTTATGTTTATAACCTGCTCTTTCAACTCGAGCTTGCTTGCATCAAATTTTTCTCCGAGCATAACCTAACCTCCTTTGCCTAAAATTTAAGTCCGGCTTCTCTTGCTCCTTCAGCCAATTCCTTGACACGGCCGTGGTAAATGTATCCGCCTCTGTCGAAAACAACGTTTTCGATGCCTTTTTCCAAAGCCTTTTTAGCGACCATTTTACCAACTTCTCTTGCGGCGTCCTTGTTTCCACCATTCGCTATTTTTTCCGAAGCATCCTTTTCAAGAGACGAGGCCGCCACGAGTGTGACTCCTTCTGCATCGTCAATGATTTGAGCATAAATGTTCTTGGAGCTTCTGAATACATTCAAGCGAGGCATTTCAGGAGTACCGACGATTTTATTTCTCATGCGAAGATGACGCTTTTTTCTTTTTTCATTCTTGCTTAATTTTTTAATCATTCGTAGTCACTCCCTTTCTACTTACCTGCTTTTCCTTCTTTGCGCCTAACTTGCTCGTTCTCGTATCTTATGCCTTTGCCCTTGTAGGGTTCCGGAGGCCTGAGTCCTCTGATGATGGCAGCGTAGTTGCCCACAAGCTGCTTGCTGATTCCCTTTACGACGATTTCCGTCTGGTTGGGAACTTCAGTTGTTATTCCTTCAGGATCCGGCATCTCCAAAGGATGCGAGAATCCAAGGTTGAAATCCAACGCATTGCCTTTCTTGGCGACACGATATCCAACACCAATAATTTTCAACTTCTTTTCGTAGCCCTTTGTAACTCCGACAACCATATTGTTTATCAAAGTTCGGCTGAGGCCGTGAAGCGAGCGGTTGATTTTTGTGTCGTTTGGTCTGTCTACCGTCAACACATTTCCTTCTATTGCAATTTTCATTTTTTCGCTGATTTTTTCACTCAATTCACCCATGGGTCCTTTTACTGTGACAAGATTGTTCTTTGCCACTTTGATTTCGACACCATCAGGCAATTCTATAGGCATTTTGCCGATTCTAGACATACTTACACCTCCAATACTATGAATTCATGCTACCAAACGTAGCAGATCACTTCGCCGCCTACACCCATTTTCCTTGCATCCTTGTCCGTTACGATGCCTTTAGATGTAGAAATGATCGCTATTCCCAATCCACCAAGCACTCTCGGCATTTCTTCGCCTTTTGTATATACTCTAAGTCCCGGCTTTGAAATGCGTTTGATACCGGTGATGACTTTTTCCTTGTTCGGACCATACTTGAGTTGAACTCTGAGCACGCCCTGTTTTCCGTCCTCGATGACATTGTAGCCTCTAACATATCCTTCATTTAAAAGAATTCCCGCAATGGTTTTCTTCATGTTAGAAGAAGGTATGTCTACAGTTTTATGATTTGCTGAATTTGCGTTTCTTATTCTAGTAAGCATATCAGCGATAGGATCAGTCATTGCCATGTGTTTCTACCTCCCTTCCTTCTTACCAGCTAGCCTTTTTGACTCCCGGTATTTGGCCTTTGTAAGCCAATTCTCTAAAACATATACGACATATACCGAATTTTCTCAGATAAGCATGCGGTCTTCCGCATATTCTGCATCTATTATATTCTCTTGTAGAGTATTTCGCTTCTCTCGATTGCTTGACTTTAAGAGATTTCTTCGCCATTTTTTCGCCTCCTTTAGTTGCTAAATGGCATGCCCATCAGTTTGAGAAGTTCAAAAGCTTCTTCATCCGTTTGAGCTGTCGTTACGAAAACGATATCCATTCCGCGAACCTTGTCAACCTTGTCATACTCAATTTCCGGGAAAATAAGTTGTTCTTTGACGCCCATGGAATAGTTTCCTCTTCCGTCAAAAGAACTGGTTTTAAGACCTCTAAAGTCTCTTACCCTTGGAAGCGCTATGTTTACGAGTCTGTCAAAGAACTCGTACATGATTTCTCCCCTGAGATCGACTTTGGTTCCAATAGGCATTCCTTCACGCAATTTGAAGTTGGCCACGGATTTCTTCGCTTTCGTTATGACCGGTTTCTGTCCAGTGATTATGGACAATTCGTCGGCTGCCACATTCAAAACTTTCGTATTTTCTTTTGCGTCTCCGACGCCCATGTTCACAACAATTTTTTCAAGTTTTGGAATTTCCATAACATTTTTGTATTTGAACTTTTCCATCAAGGCTTTCGTTGTTTCATTCTTGTATTTATCTTTCAATCTAGCCATGTTTACGACCTCCTTTCACCATCAATCAGTCAATAACTTCTCCAGTTTTGACTGAGATCCGTACTTTTTTACCATCTTCGAGTTTCTTGCTGCCCACTCTTGTGGGAGCTTTTGCCTTAACATCGTAAAGCATTACATTAGAAGCATGGATAGGCGCTTCCTGGTGAATTCTTCCGCCTTGCTGAACTTTTGCGGAAGGCTTTTGATGCTTTGTCACCATGTTGACACCTTCTACTATAACTTTATCTGTTTTGGGAAAAGCCTGCAAAACCTTGCCTTGCTTACCCTTGTCTTTTCCTGAAATAACAACAACAGTGTCATCTTTCTTGATATGCATTCCTTTCACCTCCTAGGTTAAAGCACTTCCGGAGCCAGTGAGACAATCTTCATATAGTTTTTGTCTCTCAATTCTCTTGCAACAGGCCCAAAGATACGGGTTCCAACGGGAGATTGGTCATCCTTGATGATGACTGCCGCATTCTCGTCAAACCTCACCTTTACTCCATCGTTTCTCTTGAGACCTTTTTTAGTTCTTACAACGACGGCTTTCACAACGTCGCCTTTCTTGACAACGCCGCCTGGTGTTGCTCTTTTAACAGTACATACGATAACATCGCCAATGCTGGCATATCTTCTGCCTGATCCACCCAATACGCGGATGCACAAAACTTCTTTTGCTCCCGAGTTATCTGCAACGGTCAAACGTGATTCTTGTTGTATCATCGGTTTCCCTCCTCTCGGAAAGTCTATTTCGCTTCCTCTATGATTTTTTCGAGTCTCCATCTTTTATCTTTGCTAAGTGGCTTTGTTTCCATTATTCTTACTTTATCGCCAATCTTGCACTCATTGTTCTCGTCATGAGCCTTGAACTTGTTGGTCTTCTTTACCGCTTTTTTATAAAGTGGGTGACGGACGAAATCTTCAACCGCAACAACTATGGTCTTGTCCATCTTGTCGCTTACAACTTTGCCAACCCTTACTTTTCTGCTGTTTCTTTCCATGATGCAGACCTCCTTCCTTCGTTTTCTATGCGTTCAGTTCTCTTTCCCTTTGTATAGTTTTTACTCTTGCGATATCCTTTTTCACATACTTGATTTTCACAGGATTATCCAACTGTCCAGTGGCTAATTGAAATCTCAAATTAAACAATTCGCTTTTCAAGTCGTTGAATTGATTGTCTAATTCCTGCGATGTCATTTCACGCAATTTTTTAGTTTTCATTAGCTTCACCACCTTTTTCAACCGCACTTTCCCTGCTTACAAATTTGCATCTGATGGGCAATTTGTGCGCGGCCAATCTCAAAGCCTCTCTGGCGACTTCTTCGCTGACACCTGATAATTCAAACATTATTCTTCCCGGTTTTACAACCGCAACCCAGTATTCGGGAGAACCTTTACCGGCTCCCATTCGGGTTTCAGCAGGCTTTTGTGTTACAGGCTTGTGGGGGAAAATCTTGATCCAAACCTTTCCGCCCCTTTTCATGTATCTCGTCATTGCGATACGTGCCGCTTCTATCTGATTAGAAGTTATCCATGCGGGTTCCATGGCCATCAAACCGTATTCGCCATATGAAATCTCGTTACCTTTGTTGGCTTTGCCTTTCATTCTGCCTCTAAAAACTTTACGGCGCTTGACTCGTTTAGGCATTAACATGATGCTTTCCTCCTTCCCAATTGTTGCTCTTAATTATTGCTTTTCCTCGGTCTTCTGGTTTTTTTCCGAGGCGGTCTTTTGCTGTTTTTATCAACCACTTCATCTTGGGCCATTCCTTGAAGAATTTCGCCCTTGTATATCCATACCTTGACGCCGATTTTACCGTAAGTTGTGTTTGCTTCAGCAAAACCGTATTCGATGTTGGCTCTCAAGGTCTGAAGAGGCACATTGCCTTGGCTGTAGTTTTCAGTTCTGGCGATTTCGGCTCCGCCCAAACGTCCTGAAACCATAATCTTTATTCCCTGAGCTCCCGATTTCATGGCTCTTCCCATGGCCTGCTTCATTGCCCTCCTGAAGGAAACCCTTCTTTCAAGCGAAAAAGCAACGCTTTCGGCTACCAGCTGAGCGTTTCTGTCAGGTCTGGCGACTTCTGAAATATCGATATACACTGTCTTTCCGGTCATTTTTTCCAAATCCTTTTTCAAGACTTCGATCAACTCTCCGCCTCTTCCTACAACCATACCAGGCTTGGATGTGAAAATATTGATGTTGACTTTGTTGTTTGCTTTTCTTTCAATCGCAATTTTCGCAACTCCGGATGTATACAGTTTTTCTTTTACAAACTCCCTGATCTTATAGTCTTCAACTAAAAGGTCGGCGAAATTTTTCTTGTTTGCGTACCATTTAGAGTCCCAATCTTTTATGATTCCGACTCTCAATCCGTGCGGACTAACTTTTTGACCCATGAATTTCCCCTCCTTTACGCTTTCTCTTTCAATACGACACCGACATGACTGGTTCTTCTGAGAATCGGGTTTGCCCTGCCCATGGAACCAGCATTCCACCTCTTCATGTGCGGTCCCTTATTCGCATATATCTCTGCGATATAGAGTTTTTCGGCATCCATTTCATGATTGTTTTCAGCATTCGCTTTGGCTGATTTTATTACCTTTTCAAATACTCTTGCGCCTTTATTCGGCGTGTATTTCAGTATCGCCAATGCTTCATCTACATTTTTCCCTCTCACCATAGCGGCAATCGGTTGAATTTTTCTAAATGAAACTCTGACGTATTTAGCTATCGCTTTCGCTTCCACAGCAATACCTCCTTCCGATACTTTTCACTGATATTACTTGACTTTGCTGCTCCTGTCCCCTGCGTGGCCCCTGAAAGTTCTAGTAGGTGCAAACTCTCCAAGCTTGTGTCCAATCATGTCTTCTGTGACATAGACAGGCACATGCTTCCTGCCGTCGTATACCGCAATGGTATGTCCGATCATCTGCGGGAATATTGTCGAAGCTCTCGACCATGTCTTGATTACGCGTTTTTCGTTTTTATCATTCATCTCTTCAATTCTTCTGAGGAGTTTCTGATCAATAAAAGGTCCTTTTTTAAGAGATCTTCCCATTCTTGGTGTTCCTCCCTTCAGCTGTTTCTTTGATTATTCATGCTTGCCGATTTATTATTTTCTTTTGTTTACAATCTGCTTGTCAGAAGCCTTTCCTTTTTTACGGGTTTTATAACCTATTGCAGGTTTGCCCCAAGGAGTCATCGGTGACGGTCTTCCAATCGGCGCACGTCCTTCACCACCACCGTGTGGGTGATCGTTCGGGTTCATTACCGATCCTCTTACTGTCGGACGGATTCCCATATGTCTTTTCTTTCCGGCCTTGCCTATGTTGAGATTTTCGTGGTCCAAGTTTCCAACCTGCCCTATAGTGGCGCGGCACTCTATTCTAACTCTTCTCACTTCTCCCGACGGCAGCCTTACCAATGCGTACTTGCCTTCCTTTGCCATAAGCTGAGCGGAATTGCCTGCGGATCTTACCATTTGTCCGCCTTTTCCGGGTTTCAATTCAATGTTGTGAATAGTGGTACCCAAAGGTATGTTCCCCAATTCCATTGCGTTTCCGGGTTTTATGTCTGCATTTTTCCCACTCATGACCTTGTCGCCAACTTTAAGCTTGTTGGGAGCAAGTATATAACGCTTTTCCCCATCGGCATAAGCAAGGAGAGCTATGTTTGCCGAACGGTTGGGATCGTACTCAATTGCCTCGACTTTTGCCGGTACATCATCCTTGGTTCTTTTGAAGTCGATGATTCTGTATTTTATTTTCGCTCCGCCACCTCTGTGGCGAACAGTTATTTTACCCTGATTGTTTCTTCCGGAATGCTTTTTCAAGGTTACAACCAAAGATTTTTCGGGCTTCTTCTTAGTTATATCCTCAAAGGTTGAAACTGTCATTTGTCTCAATCCAGGAGAAGTGGGCCTGAAGCTCTTGATTCCCATAACTTCTTACCTCCTT
>PKTO01000092.1 GCA_002869095.1 Clostridiales bacterium | reverse complement strand
GAAAGCATAAATTTCAAATAAAAAGGAGTCTGCCATATGGCAGACTCCTTTTTATTTGAAATTTATGCTTTCCCGCTGCATCCCAAAACATCTTTTATTTTATGGGCGACCATTTCTTCTATGGCGGTTCTTCCCTTGCCCAAGTATTTTCTTGGATCGAAAACGTCAGGATTTTCTACAAATGATTTTCGGATTGCGGCAGTCATTGCCAAACGCAGGTCTGTATCAATGTTAATTTTGCAAACACCCAGTTTTGACGCCTGCCTCAGCATGGGCTCGGGAACGCCCTTGGCTCCGGGAATGTTTCCGCCGAAATCGTTGCACATTTGAACAAACTCGGGAATGACAGTCGAAGAACCGTGAAGAACCAGCGGGTATTCCGGAAGCAGCCTTGTTATTGTTTCCAAAAGCTCAAAATCAAGCTTGGGCTCGCCTTTGAATTTATATGCTCCATGGCTTGTGCCTATGGCTATGGCCAATGAATCAACCTTTGTCCTTTCGACAAATTCAACAGCCTCGTCCGGGTCTGTGAATGTGGCGTTTTTTCCGGATACCTTGATATTGTCTTCTATGCCTGCAAGTTTGCCCAATTCAGCCTCTACGACAACTCCTTTTTCATGAGCGTAGTCGACTACCCGTTTTGTGAGAGCTATGTTTTCCTCGAATGGATGTTTTGAACCGTCAATCATTACAGAAGTGAATCCGTCGTCTATGCATTGCTTGCAGATTTCAAAATCCTCACCGTGGTCAAGATGAAGAACGATGTCGAGCCCCGTATCTTCGATTGCCGCTTCAACCAGTTTTTTAAGGTATACGGGTCGCGCATATTTTCTTGCGCCTGCAGATACCTGGAGAATCAACGGCGCATTTTCCTTTGCCGCCGCCTGCACAATTCCTTGGATTATTTCCATGTTGTTTACATTAAAGGCTCCTACGGCATATTTTTCGGAATATGCACGCTTGAACATATCGGTAGATGTAACTAAAGGCATGTCAGCCCCTCCTTTGTATGTATTGAATAGTTTTATTCCCAATGTAATTATATACCTAAGCCAAAGATATTTCTACAATGCAAAGCTTAATTGTGGTATATTGAAGCATAATGAATGAAAGAAGAGGACTATAAATGAACCTGCCGGAGAAATTCACATCAAGAATAAAAATAGACCTTTATGCGGAATATGAAGATTTTATCGGAATTTACAATGAAAAGCCGCTGCATGGAATAAGGCTTAACACCACGAAAATCTCAAGGGAAGAATTCTTGGGAATATGTCCTTTCGAACTGCAGAGCGTGCCATGGGACGAAAATGGCTTCATATACGATATTGAAAAATGCAAGCCTTCAAAACATCCGTTTTATCACGCTGGACTGTATTATATACAGGAACCTTCGGCAATGGCGCCTGCCAATCTTCTCAGCCCGCAAACCGGAGATGCAGTACTGGACCTTTGCGCAGCTCCGGGAGGAAAGTCGGTTCAATTGTCGTCAATGATGAAGGACAATGGGCTTTTGGTTTGCAACGACATAAACCCCAAGAGGGTCAGGGCATTGATACGAAACATGGAATGGTTTGGAATAAAGAACGTGATGATTTTGAATGAGGAACCTGCCAGGATGGCTAAAATTTGGAAGACTTCATTTGATTGTGTGCTTGTTGACGCTCCCTGTTCGGGAGAAGGGATGTTCAGAAGAGATTCAAAGGCGGCAGCCAGCTGGGAACAGTATGGAGGGAAAGCCTGCACAGAGATACAAAGAGGGATAATTCGCGACGCGAGCGAAATGCTGGCTGAAAACGGAAAATTGGTTTACTCCACATGCACATTTTCGATGAGTGAAAATGAAAAAATCGTATCTGGTTTCGTAAAGGAAAACAGCGGCTTTGAAATGGGCACCATTCCAGAGGAATGGGATATTTCAGGAGAGTTGACGATTGATGGAGCCGAGCCTGTTTCAGGATTTGGACGGGTATGGCCACACAAACACAGGGGCGAGGGTCATTTCATGGCAAAGGTTCATTGCAGAAAAACCACTGGAGCCGTACAAGCGGAATTGCACAAGGCGGGGAAGGCGGCATTTGGCAGAGGGCTTGAACCCGTGAAGGATTTTATTGAAGAAAACATATCGGGTTTTGAAGATTGCATTGCGAGAATGGACATTCATGGGGGCAAGGTGTACATACGACCCGAAAAAAGTTTTAATCTTGCTGGTTTGAAATACGTGAGAAACGGATGGTTGATCGGGGAAGTCGAAAAGGGCAGATTCACGCCTTCACAGTCATTTGCAATGGGGCTTAAAAAACATCAGGTTTTAAATACCATTGATTTGAGCATAGAAGACCCGGATGTGTACAAATACCTAAAGGGAGAAACCTTGGGGGTAAAGTGCAACAAGGGGTGGAATCTCGTTTGCGTCGAAGGATATCCATTGGGATGGGGAAAAGGCCAGGGCGGTTTTTTGAAGAATATGTACAACAAGAATTGGAGAATGCAAGGGTAAATCTCCATATGGATGCCATCATGCATTTACACAAAATTCATTAAGCGGACAATAATTGCGCAGCACCCATGTTTTCGTATGAGTGCTGCGCAATTATTGAATGTTTTTTTATTTTTTTATTGACCTGTCAGCTTGTCGATTATTTCATCCAAATCCATGTCCGAACCTATTTTGAACGAACCGCTTTGAAGTTTTGAGACAAGACCCCTGGATTCGGTTCTGTTTATGAAATCCGTAGTGCTGTCGATAATGCCTGAATCCTTAAGTATGCCTGCTATTCTTACTCCAGTGCTTCCTGAAGGAATTTTTACTGTCGTATAAACCACGGGCTGTTCTGGCTCGGGTTCAGGTTCTGGCTCAGGCATAGGTTCTGGCTCGGGTATAGTTTCGGGCTCTTCAGCAGGGTTTTCACTGACGATTGGTTCTTCTTGTCCGGTTTGATTTTGTTCTGTTTCCATTTCCGTTTCGACATGCTGGAAAGAAGACAATTGT
>PKTO01000032.1 GCA_002869095.1 Clostridiales bacterium | reverse complement strand
ATTGATTATGGGAGCGACTATGCCGCACTGGTAGAGGCATTTGTCCCTTCCCTTGCATTTGAGGCAGTCGGAGTCGTTCTTGTCCACGCTTACGAATCTGGGCATTGCGGTGCTCATCGTTATCCTGCAACTTGTGCCGAACTTCATCCTTTGCCCCACTTTCATCTTGGCTGGTCCGGTCGCTGCAATTCTGAAGAGCTTTGCGTCAACCACTTCGACGTCGTAATTGAAAGCCGAGTTTATTGCTTCGGCGATGTTTTGGCATATGTTTGATATATTTGTCAGCTTCACAGCGGATTTTTGCATGGCCGGCTCCTTTAAAAAGTTTTAATTATATATTAACATATTAGTGCGATATTTGTCGAAACATTCAAAACAATTCTCAAAACGGGAAAAATTCTCAAAATGGGAATCCGGCAATTCCCATTTTGAGAAAAGAATCGGCAGGCCCTGCTTCGAATTCACCGGCATGCCTTGCAAAGAGAGGAAGCCGATTTGGAAAATTTGGATCACTGTTAGAATCGACTTGGCACATATTTTGCGTTAACTGTGTTCGGGCAGAGTAAGACGGGAATTATACCATTACATAAGACTAAAGGAGGAATTATCATGGAATTTACTGCTTGGACTTTGTTTGTTGATGTTGGTTTGATGTCGCTTTTGCTTTTGTTTGGATTTTTAATCAGGTCGAAAGTCAGGTTTGTACAGAACTTGTTTTTGCCTGCCAGCCTGCTGGCGGGATTCATGGGGCTCATACTGGGACCCAACGGTTTCAACCTTCTGCCTTTCTCGGCATCGATAGGGAAATATTCGGGGATACTCATAGCTTTGGTATTCGCCGCACTTCCCCTGGCCTCGCAAAAGGTGCCCTTCAAGACAATATCCAAGAGAGTCGGAAACATGTGGGCATACTCGCAGTCTGTGATGATTCTGCAGTGGGGCTTGGGAGCTCTTTTCGGTCTCGTAGTGATTAAAGCGATCTGGGGAGACGTCAATCCCGGTTTCGGCCTCATGCTGGCCAGCGGATTCTCAGGCGGGCACGGAACTGCTGCCGCAATAGGTGACGCATTTGCCGGACACGGATGGGATGATGCCGCGACCCTTGCAATGACATCTGCTACAGTCGGTGTTGTAAGCGCGATTGTAGGAGGCCTCATAATAATCAAGATGGGGTCCAGGAAGGGCTTTACAAAATTCATAACCGATTTTGAAGATCTGCCTACCGAACTCAAGACAGGACTCATCCCGGAGGAAAACAGGGAGAGCGCAGGAAACAACACAGTTTCTCCCATATCCGTGGATCCGCTCCTTTTCCATCTTGCGCTTATTTCGGGAATTTCAGTGCTGGGTTACTATATTGCAAAATTTGGGGCAAAGCTCATGCCGCAAATAAGGATACCGACCTTCTGCGTGGCGTTCATAGTAGGTGTAATACTTATGAAAGTTTTTGAAAATACCGGAGCGGACAAGTACATTGATAAGAGAATAGTAACAAGAATAAGCGGAAGCGCAACAGATATGCTGGTGGCATTCGGCATAGCGTCTATAAAACTTCCTGTCGTAGTCGCATATGCTGGCCCATTGGCCCTTCTTTTCCTGTTCGGACTTGCCTACTGCTGGTTCATGTTCAGAGTGCTCGGACCGAGAATGTTCACTACCTACTGGTTTGAGAAATCCATATTCACATGGGGCTGGGCAACAGGAACAATGGCTATGGGAATAGCCCTTCTCAAAATTATAGACCCGGACCTGAAGAGCAAGACGCTGGACGATTTCGCATTGGCATACATACCCATGTCGCCTGTTGAAATCGCGGTTGTAAGCTTCGCGCCTCTCCTCTTCGTAAACGGCCAGGGCTGGACATTTACTGCTGTAACCGTAGGCTTCGGAATTGCGGTCCTGCTATTTGCCTACATGAAGGGATGGCTAAAGCAAAATCAATATGATGTTCAAGACAAGAAAGCTGTCTGATAAATAAATATACTTAAGGAGGGGAAGTAATATGAAAGGGAAAAAAGTGGAAATGCTGTTTTTGTCCGAGCCGGACATGATCGAGGCGGGTGTGCTTGACATCAAGAAATGCGTGCATGTAATTGACGACATGTTCAAGCTCATAGGCAAGGGCGACTATCTGATGGGAGGGCCCAACAAGAACGACCACGGGCTTATGCTGTGGTTCCCCAAGGAAACCGAATTCGAGAACATGCCAGTGGCGGGGCCGGACAGAAGGTTCATGGCCATGCCTGCCTATCTTGGCGGAGACGTCAACATATGCGGCCAGAAATGGTACGGCTCGAACATAGTCAATCCAAAGAGAGGACTCCCGAGATCCATACTGACTGTCCAGCTCAACGACACCGATACAGGAGAGCCCAGGGCAATCATGTCGGCCAATCTTCTCAGCGCCATGAGAACAGGTTCCGTCCCGGGTGTTGCCGCCAAGTATCTCGAAAGAGAGGGAGCCGAAACAATAGGAATAGTGGGATGCGGAGTCATAAGCAGGGCATGCCTTATGGCGATTGCCGAGGGCATGAAGGCGCCTAAGAAGGTCTACCTCTACGACCTTTTCCGAGAGAAGGCGGAAGCCTTTGCGGAGGAGATGGGAGAGAAGACAGGCCTTGAAATGGTGATAACCGACAGCCTAAAGGACTGCATAGTGGACGCTGATGTCATAAGCGTGGCGGCTGCAGGAGCTGTCAAAGTGGAAATAGACAAGGACTGGCTCAAGCCGGGAAGCCTTCTTACCCTTACGGGAGCCTGCGAGCTTTCGAGGGAGTGCTACATCGAAAACAAGCTTGTAGCCGACAACTGGACAATGCACAAGGCCTGGTACGCCGAGGCCATGGCTCACCCGGACGGCTTCGACAGCATCGTCGACTGGGCACCTTCGGCAGCCATACTTATGCTTTACCATGAGGGCGTCTACAAGGACGGAGACATTCCAAGCCTTGGAGACATAGCCAACGGAAACATATATCCCAGAAAAGACAACGATGAGAGGATAATCTT
>PKTO01000345.1 GCA_002869095.1 Clostridiales bacterium | reverse complement strand
GTCAGTATTTTTTCGTATGCTTCCTTCTCCTTCAGGAAATACGCCTGCCAGAACTCGTCATACCCGCCTTGCTCCTGCTTGCTTTCGGACAAATCGTTCCAATCTTGATATAAACCCAATTGTTATCTCCCCTTTTTCCGGCAATGCCTCGTTTTTTTCATTATAGCACACCGAAGGGGATGGAGATACGGTTTATGTCTCGCCTATCTGCTCAATCGGTTGTATACCATTATCGCCGCGTCTCCCCTTTTGAGGGGTTTCCCCGGATGGAAGAGACCTTCGTATCCATTGACTATCCCAAGGCCGGCGGCTATTGCGACGTGGCCCCTAAGATTAGCGTAGTCCCCGTCCACGTCCGGAAATTCCTGGACGAATATTTTGCCCAGGGATGCAACCTTTTCATAACCAAGACCCCTCACCATGTATTTTACCGCGTCGATTCTGTCGACCGGGGCTTCGCGGTCTATTTCCTCCCGGTAGATTATTTCTTCCCTGACCAGATATTCGTACATCCTTTCGATGAAGTCGTCGTCCCTTTCGTCCGGAACGTAGTATCCCATGGTATGGACTAAGAGCAGGAAGAAATCCTTTTGCGAAATCAGTTGGTCCGGCTTGAAACTCTCTCCTTGAAGGTATATTCCGTTTTCGGCGAGGGTCTCAACTTGCCCTTTCGAATAATGCCCTTCGAGGTCAGTGTATTTCTTGGTCACGGGCTCCTTGTAGGGGCTTCCGTCATTGTTTAGCAAATCAAGTGTCTCGGCCTCCAGAATCGCCGGTTTTACGGCCTTGAGTCCGTATGCCAGAAGGATAGCTGTCCCGGCTTCGCCTTCCATGAAGCTCATCATATGGAATTCGTCCATTTGAGCAACATAGACCAGCTCCAAGCCGACTTTTTCATAGAGGGCTTGGTAAGCCGAATCGATCGGAGCGGCCTTGTCGGCGGACGGAAACTCCACATGGAAATGTGAGAGGCTGTAGTTTTGGATTTGTCCGCCCACTGCGTCGAATCCTACCGAAATCCTGTTTGAGCGGAAGGGCACTCCGTCAATTGTCCTGGTGAAATTGAAGCTGTAGCTTCTTTCATCCCTTTCGCTTTCCTCCTTCTCCAATATGACCACGTCGTTGGCGTCTTCGTAGACATACTCTTCCATTCTTTCCGGCGCGAATTTTTCGAGGAAAGCCTCTACCGCTTGGAGGGACTCCTCTCTGCTGTAGGCTATTTCCCCGTCTTCGTCCCGGCCGATTGACGAGTTCCAGAAGCTCAGTATCTCGCCGCTTTGGGCGTCGACTGAGCCGTATCCGCTGTCTATGATTGGATTTCCGTCCTTTTCCACCGACCTTCTGAACGAAAAGCTCCATTGCAGCCTGTCTTGTTGGGGCCAAACCTGTTCGAGCCTCGATGAAACCACTTCGAAGCCGTCGTCGAATCCTGTTTCATCCCATTTCCTCAGTATGTCCTCGGCTTCTTGGGAGTCTATAAGCTCCGCAATTTCCTCAATTGCCCTCAGTTCTTCAGGAGTAAGGGAGTCCATCGCTTTCGCTTCCTCCGCAAAACCCCCATAGTAGTATGCGGGAGAATTTATCTTTTCCCCGGTGAAGGCGTCAATCCATACACTGCCGCTTTCCTTGGGCATATATACCAGGTAGGGAATAATGACGCCATCCTCGACCCTGTATTTGTATGCAAGCTCGATTCCGATCTTTTCGGTGTAGGCTTCCTGAGCCGCTTGCATGCCTATTACGCCTTGGGGCTGGGGAAAAACGGTTTTGCCGTCCCAGTTGCGGTTGTAGCTTTTGACCTCTCCGGTGTCCTTGTCGACTTCGATGCTTATGGTGTTGCCATAGAATGGAATCTCTCCGTACATCCTGTGGTATGAAAACCAATAGGACCTGCTGGAAACGGATTCCTCCCGGTGTTCATTCTCCTCGATATTGCCGGTCAGGCCTTGCTCGAGGCCTTCCATGAAAGCTTGGGCTTTCAGAGATGCTTCCCCGCGCGAATAGACGGGCAGCTTGCTTCCCTCATACTTTGAAGGCTTGTACTTTCTGTATGAAATGACCATGTCGTCCGAATCGATGGAAACCCTTATGTTTCCGTCATTTGCATCGGTCGAATTCCATGACATGTTCCATACTTTCCTGCCTCCCGTTTCCTGAACATCGTAGCTGAACTGGCTGTAGTCTTCCGATATTGAGAAAGTCTCCTTTGCAATCCTTATGGCCCTCTCAAGCTCCTTTGGCTCGTCGGCAAATGCGGACAAGGGAGCAAGGGCCAATACCATCATTGAAAGCAGCACAACCCATGCAATTGTTTTTTTCATCAAGCTCACCTCTCCTTCCTTTTTTCCATTAGACGCATTTCGTTTTGCAAAGTTTCATTTCCCGGGCATATACACTCAAACTAGTAGCCTTGCGGATTGCCTTTCTGCCACCGCCAGGAATCCCGGCACATGTCCTCGAGGCTCTTTTCCGCCTTCCAGGAAAGCTCGGCCAGCGCCTTGGAGGGATCCGCGAAGCACTCCGCAACGTCTCCGCTCCTCCGCCCGGCTATCTCATAGGGTATTTTCTCCCCTGTCGATTTCTCGAATGCGCGGACAACTTCCAGCACGCTGAAGCCTTTTCCCGTTCCGAGATTGTAGACGAAAAGGCCCGCCTGGCGCCTGAGTTTTTCGAGCGCCCGCAAATGGCCCTCCGCCAGGTCCAGAACGTGTATGTAGTCCCTTACGCCGGTTCCGTCATTCGTGTCGTAGTCATTCCCGAAAACCGTCAGCTTGCGCCTTTTGCCTGCCGCAACCTGGGTGATGTAGGGCATGAGGTTGTTGGGTATTCCTTTGGGGTTTTCTCCGATCAAGCCGCTTTCATGCGCCCCTATGGGGTTGAAGTACCTGAGTATGGTGACGCGCCAAGAGGCGTCGGCTTCATGGACGTCCCGCAGAATGTCTTCAATTATTCGTTTTGTCGCCCCGTATGGACTGTTTGTTGAAAGGGTCATTTCCTCTGTAAGTGGAGGT
>PKTO01000164.1 GCA_002869095.1 Clostridiales bacterium | reverse complement strand
ACCGTTTGGGATAAGGCTAATGCGTTATAAATCCGCTTTGTTTGAGCGAAGCGAGTTTGCGGATTTTAGGTTTTGCCGAAAAACGAAACGGAATGAATAACCGCAAGAAGGGTGCAGCCGAAAATTCATTGGTGTGAGTAACCAGGCAGAAAAACAAGAGCAGCGGTCAGCTTGCAGTGGGCAATTCATTTTAGTTCGCAATAAATGAAACAAGCGACCGCACGAGGCGGCCGCTTGCATCTGTTGCCTTATATGAAAAGATTCACGTTGGCTTCGTCGGCTTCTCCCAGATAAGAGGCTACTCCGGCGAGTTCGATTCCGTCAATGAGTTCCTCTTCCCTTATGCCCATTACGTCCATCGACATCGTGCAGGCGATCATCTTGACACCCATCATCTGCGCGCTTTCCAGAAGGTCGGGAAGGGAGCTGACGTTCTTTTTCTTCATTATGGACTTCATCATTGCGGCTCCCATGCCCAAGTAGTTCATTTTGGAGAGCCCCATCTTTTCTGTTCCCCTGGGCATCATCCATCCGAACATTTTTTCCATGAAGTCTTTCTTGACCTTTATTTTCTTTGCTTTTCTGAGGGTGTTGAGTCCCCAGAATGTGAAGAACATCGTGACTTCGCTTCCCATGGCTGCCGCTCCGTTTGCTATGATAAGGCTCGCCATTACCTTGTCCATGTCTCCACTGAATACGATTATCGTTTTTTTATCGACCATTGAAACCTCCTATTTCATCTTTATTTTAGCTGTTATTTCGGTTTCTGTGACGTCCATGTCCAATATTTCATTTCCTGTCTTCTTTGCCCATGCCTGTATGTCCTTTTCAAAGCCCCTGTCGCTTACAGTTGCGACTATGACGTCTCCCGACTCGGCTTTTTTTGATGCCTTGAAAACTTCCATGATGGGTCCCGGGCACTGCATTCCTTTAAGGTTCAATTTTATTTCACTCATTTGATTTCCTCCTTGTTATTCGGTTTCGTATGGGTAGGCTTCCATTCCGCCTTCGAGTATCTTAACGTCTTCAAATCCCATGGCCTTGAGTTTAAGCGATGTCAGATAAGCTTCCTTTCCGACTTTGCAGACCACAACTGTTTCTTTTTTCTTGTCGAGCTTGTCCGCTTCCATTTCGATTTCGGCCGAATATATGTTTACGGAACCGGGGATCGACCTTATGAAGTGGGACGCCTCGTCCCTCACGTCCAAAACGACAACTTCGCTGAGCCTGTCCTTCAGCACTCTGGGATTGATTGTCTTCAATTTGCCCTTGTATATGTTCCTGAGGACATTGGCCGAAACGATGGTGGAAGCCATTGCGCTCGAGAACGGCGGCGCGTATGCAAGGTCCAGCTTTTCGAGGTCGTCGACCTTTGCTCCGAAGGTGATTGCGGTTGCCATTATGTCTATGGGCTTGTCTACAACTCCCTCTCCGACTATCTGAGCTCCGAGAAGCCTTCCCGTTTCCTTCTCCGCCACACGTTGTGTCACTATGCTTCTGTATCCGGGGAAATAGTGGGCCCTGTCGTTTGCCGGAACGATCACGCTTTCGACTTCGTATCCCAGCTTGACCGCATCCCTCTCGGAGAGTCCGGTCCTAGCGGCATTAACGCCGAAAAGCTTTACGACCGTTGTTCCCAACACTCCGCTCAGGCTGTCCTTCTCATTTTCAGAGCCTATGTTTATTCCGGCTATTCTTCCCATCTTGTTTGCCGTGGAACCCATCGGGTACCATGCAGTCTTGCCCGTGATGAGGTTTGTGGTCTCCGCGCAGTCGCCAACCGCGTAAACGTCCTTGAGGTTGGTTTCCATCATGTCGTTGACTTTTATGGCTCCAGTTTCACCAAGCTCGACCCCAATGCTCTTTGCAAGAGCCACGCTTGGCCTTACTCCTACGGAGACTACGACCAAATCGGCTTTCAGGGTTCTTCTGTCGGTCTTTACGCCAGTGACCTTGGTTTCCCCTTCGATTGCCTGGGCCCGTTCAGCCCCGAATATGTCGACTCCCTTTTCAACCATGTGCCTTTGGGCCAAAAGCGCCATTTCTTCGTCAAAGGGTGGTAGAATGTGGGGTATCAACTCTATTATGCTGACGTTTATTCCTCTTTCCTTGAGGTTCTCGGCGACTTCGAGGCCTATGAATCCTCCGCCTATTACGACCGCGTCATTGATTTCGCCTTCGTCGACCAGCTTCCTTATGTTCAAGGCGTCCGTGACTCTCCTGAGGGAATACACGTTTTCAAGCTCCACGCCCTTTATGGGAGGAACAAAAGGAGCCGCTCCGGTAGCGAAAACAAGCTTGTCGAAAGGAAAGACCTTTTCCTCTCCGGTTTCATTGTTGACAACCAGGGCTTCCTTCTTTTCCATGTCCACGGTCTTCGCTTCATGCTTGACAAACACGTCGACCCCGGTAGCCAAAGTGAATTCCTCGGGAGTCTTTACCACCAGCTCCCTTTCCTCTTCGATGACTCCGCCTATATAGTATGGAAGACCGCAGCCCGCATATGAAATGTGTTCGTCCCTTGTTACTATCACAGCTTCCGCCGCGGGATTCTCCCTCATTATTTTCGCCGCTGTCTTTGTTCCGGCGGCAACGCCGCCTATTACAAGAATTCTTTCCTTTTTCATATAGCACCTCTCTCATTGAGTTCGTTTATGAGACTTTCTTCATCGACATTGTATCTGCTGCAAGCATCTCCGATGCTCTTGAAAAGAGCCCCTCCTCAGCCGTAGCACCTGATGCCGTGTTTCTTGAAGACTTTGTCAAGAGCCTTGTCGCGAGCCAAAACATCATATATTCTATCTTTTGCAGAAACCATTTTCTCCTCCATACCTATACCCCCATGGGGTGTTTGTTAATATAATAACACCTGTGGAAGAGTGTGTCAACATTTATTTACCCTTAATTTTTCACCGTAAAACAGGCATGAAAAAACGGACCCGGGGATTTATTCCCTTGGGTCCGTTTTTGTTTCATTATCGGTTGTTCATCAAGAATGAAAGCGTGAAAAGGCTTTCTATGAGATGCACGTT
>PKTO01000049.1 GCA_002869095.1 Clostridiales bacterium | reverse complement strand
TTGCATTGCGATATTTATAGATGCTTTTGATTATTTGAGACCTGCTTCAACATAGTATCTCTCTGCACCTGGATGTAAGTCGATTGACATTCCGTTGAGTCCTGTGTCTGCTGTAACCAAAGCGCCTTTTGCATGGGCTTTGCCCAATTCGTCAGTGCCTTCGAGGATTGCCTTGGTGCATTGGTAAACAACTTCCTCATCCAAGTCGCCTCTTACAGCAAGCATTGCCATTACAGCAACTGATGTGATGTCTTCGTCTTGTCCCTTGTAAGTTCCAGCCGGAATTATTTGCTCAGTGTAGAACGGATATTCAGCTGCAAGCTCTTCGATCTTGTCAACCGTTACAATTGTTACGTCTCTAACTGTTGAAACTTCTGTTACTGCTGAAGTCGGGAATCCTGCAGTTATGAACGCAGCGTCGATTTGCTTGTTCTTGAGGCCTTCAGCCGCTTCTTTAAAGGAAAGCGGGTCTGCAGCGCCAAGATCGTCTTTTGTCAAACCGTATGCAGCAAGTATTTGAACTGCATTGGCTTCAGTTCCGGATCCGGGAGCTCCTACAGCAACATGCTTGCCTGCAAGATCTTCAACTGTCATTATTCCGGAATCCTTTGAGGCGATGATTTGAATTGTTTCAGGATAGAGAGTTGCTACTCCAGCCAAGTTTGTGTAAGCGCCGGACTCTTCGAATTTAGCCAATGTGTTTCCATTGACAGCATAGAAAGCCACGTCGTTTTGAAGAAGCGCAAAATCGGACTCGCTTGTTTCGAGCAGTGTTGCATTCTCCACGGATGCGCCTGTCGATTCAGCTTGCGCCTTAACACCTTCTACAGTGTTTGTGCAAAGATTCGCCATTGCTCCTCCAAGCGGGTAGTATGTACCTGAAACCCCACCCGTTGCAAATGACAAGAATACGTTTTCAACTACAGGCTCTTCAGCTTCAGCTTCAGCTTCAGCTTCAGCTTCCGGCTCTTCGGCAGGTGCAGAACATCCTACTGCGAAAACGGCAACCAACATGACCATTGCAAGTAAAAGTGCTAACATTTTTTTTGTGCTCATCTCTTAAACTCCTCCTCATATTTTTTTGAATGCTTTGAAATTGCTAACCTTGTTTAGATTCTACAAAAAGCTCTTCCATTCCTTCTTTGCGCAATCTTTTTTTTGGAAATCAAGCATTTAAAACCCGTATACAATAATACCCAAATTCTTGCACTCAAATTTTGGCAAGCCGGCTTTTTGGAATCTCAACCGTAATGCAACCTCCACGCAAACACAATTATACACCTAAATACCCATTATTTCAAATTTATATGTTTAGTGGCAATATACGGCAAAAGGAAGGTCATGCGGTTTTCTTTCCCTGAAAACCGCATGGCCTTCCTTTTTTTATTTCTCCATATGACTTTTTACTTTAATTAAATCTTTTTAATTCTGGACCGGTCCGGGCTCTGGCATAGGCTCTCCTGGAAGCATTCCCCCAAACATCATCTGCATCATGAATTCCTCGAGTGTGGTTGAATTTTCGTCATTTACATCGGGCATTTCTATTTCCACAGGCTCGTCTATTCCGTAAACTTCGCTCTCGATCGCAAAACCCATACCAATGGTCTTGCCCGTTGTTTCATCGGCAACCGAATACGCCATGCTCATATCCGTTGTCCTTGTGTTGTAGTCTCCGTCAATTCCGAAAACCATTTTGAACTCGTCAATTGCAAATACTCCTTCGGCCTCGTCGAAAGCCGAAACGGCTTCTTCTATCATTTTATCTATCTCGGCATCCATGTCCATGCCATCGACGCTTTTTCCTTCCATTTCAGCCTGAAGCTTCAAATTGTTCTCCATGGATTTCCTCATTGCTTCATTGGCGTAAATCTTGGGAATCAAATCCTTTATAAGCGCTTTGGCCTCGCTGTCGTCAAGCGTCACCGTTATTTCTTTCAGGTCGTATTTTCCGTCCTCAAGCTCCACGCTCTTGCTTTCCATTGCCATGTTTTCCTCTGAAAAGCTTCCAATCAAAGAAGCTGCGATTTCCTGCGAGAATTTTTTCATCTCTTCCATTTCTTCATCGCCCGGAACCTCGCCCGAACTGTTTACAGTTATATATTTTTCACTCATGGGCATCTTGACTGCAATGTTGCCCATTCCGCTGACATATACCTCTAGTTTGAACTGCATTCCCTTCATGTCCAAAAGCATGTTTCCGCTTGAGCTTCCGGCCTCGACATCGGATGCGAATTCGCCGCTTATGTTCATGCTGTCAATCATCTCGACAAGTCCCGCCGTCATTGGGTCCCCGGCCATTTCTTCTTCAGTAAAACCCGGGTTGTAGGATATGTCCATGTTGAAGGTCTGCTTTGACGTTTTTATCTCCATTGACCGTTCAACCGACTTCTCCAATATTTCCTTTGCCGTTTCCTTTTTTGAGCAAGCGCTGAAGGCGGTCATTATCAAAACCATCACCATCAATCCTGCAAGAATTCTTTTTTTGTTCATATTAATCCCTCCGTATTTTTTCTTCGGCTTTAATTCTACCACTTTTCATTTTGCTTTAAATGACAATTGAATTACATTGTCTGTTCCGTTTCGCAATTATTCTTTATTTCACTGTATCTGAAGCATCCCGTTTCATGGTCGTTGACCATGCCCGTCGCCTGCATGAAAGCATAGCATATCGTTGGGCCCACGAATTTGAAGCCCTTCTTTTTCAAGTCCCTGCTCATCTCTCTTGAAATGTCTGTTTCAGAAGGTATTTCATCCTGGCATTTCCAGGCGTTTTGAATCGTCTTGTGTTTGACAAAACTCCATATGTAGGTGTCGAAACTGCCGCAGGAATCAACAATCCCGATGAATTTTCGCGCATTGTTGACAGCGGCTTCTATTTTCCTCCGGTTGCGTATTATTCCTTTGTCGTTCATCAATGATTCCACTTTTTCAGCCTTGTAGCATGCAACCTTTTCAAAGTCGAAATTGTCAAATGCCTGGCGGTAAGCTTCCCTGCGCTTTAAAATTGTCAGCCAGCTAAGCCCGGCCTGGGCCCCTTCCAGTAT
>PKTO01000293.1 GCA_002869095.1 Clostridiales bacterium | reverse complement strand
TTTGTCGGCCACGATATAAAGCTCGGTCGTCTTGTTTCCAGCACCCGAAATTATCAGAGGTGTCCTTGCCTCGTCGACCAGTATGGAGTCGACCTCGTCAACTATGGCAAAGTTGAGTTGCTTCTGGACCATGCCCTCTTTGTATATGACCATGTTGTCCCTCAGATAGTCGAATCCGAATTCATTGTTGGTTCCGTAGACTATGTCGCAGGCGTATGCCTCGTTTTTTTCTTTATCGTCCATGCCGTGCACAAGGCACCCGACGGTGAGGCCCAAAAACTCGTAGATTCTTCCCATCCACGCCTTGTCCCTGGAAGCAAGGTAGTCGTTTACGGTTACTACATGCACTCCCTTTCCTTCCAAGGCGTTAAGATATGCAGGAAGCGTAGCCGCAAGGGTTTTACCTTCCCCTGTCTTCATCTCGGCTATCCTGCCCTGGTGGAGCACAATCCCTCCAAGAATCTGGACAGGAAAATGCCGCATACCCACAGTCCTGACTGCAGCTTCCCTTACAACGGCAAACGCCTCAGGAAGCAAATCGTCGAGTGTTTCCCCGTTTTCAATTCTATTTCTAAATTCGTTCGTTTTGGCTTTTAGGCTTTCATCGTCGAGAGGCTTCACAGCCGGCTCGAAAGCCTCCACCTTTTCGACTATCTTCATCAGTCTTTTAATTTCTCTGTCGTTTATGCTCCCTACAAGCATATTGATTAGTCCCAATAGGCCCATCTCCTTTCGCATACTTCTTAACATTATATCATTTCTTCAGGCTTCCTTCAAAAAAAGACCGCCCCGGAGGGCAGCCCGTTCAATTCTATCTTCCTTTGTATCTCGGTGTGACCATTCTGCTCCTTGAAAAGCGGTATTTCTTAACCATTTCGCCTCTAAGGTAAAAAACTATTCCAAGCGACATCAAAAGGTCCCCTATGCTGATGACTTTGGCCAGAGGATAAGGCTTGGGAAGCACAATCAGCTTGCCCAAAAATCTCGACCACGAGTCCAGGCTCTCCATGGACACATAGTTTATTATTTGTCCCGATTCTATTCCGTTTATCATTCCATCGAGCCCGGCTATACGGAGGCCCTCCATGTAAATCGGCATCTTGAAGCCGGTCAAAAACATCACAAACAGGTTGAGGCCCGCTCCCATAGCTATTATCCAGAAGCCTTTCTTGTCCATATTCCAAAGCACGACGGCGAACATGACAATCAACGAAAACAGGTAAATGTATAGCCCGAAATCATCAAAAAATGGGCTGTTTATGGAAAACATGGGGGATATGCTGAGAAGCAAAGCCGCCACTATGAGATACCATCCCCGGATGTTCTTTATGCCTATGTTTGTCAATCTTCCGTGTTGTACGACTCCTATTATTATCCCTATGATAACGCTTTCAACGAACAATTGTTTTCCTCCTTTTTTGAGAATTGAATATGAAGAAAAATACTCCTGCGGATATAGCTATGTCTCCGAGGCTTATGGTCTTTGGAAACGGGTATGGAGGCGGAATGTGTATCACATCCCCCAACATCTTAAGACGTGTTGTGTCCTCGTCAAGAACATCATGTCCGGCAATCAATCCTCCGGACAATTGCTCGACCTCTAAGCTGTAACCCTCTGACAAGGCCCCTTCAACATCAACAGGCATCTTGCCGTCGTTGAATGATATGACTGCAAAATTAAGCAGTATGCCGATGAGTATCACCGCGAATATTCGCCTGCTCATATTGTAGTAGCAGAATATGACCAGCATTGTATAGATCATTATCTGAACCACAAGGTAATATTCGTTCCAAAACAAACGCAAGCCCAAAAGGTTTTGGCTCACGATGATTTCGCTTGCAATTTCGAGCATGAAGGCCGCTATGGGCATCCAAAAATATCTAACGTTTACATATCTCAAAAAACGCATGTTGCCGTTTTTAAAGGTCGCAATCAGAAGTCCCAGAAAAACCGATTCACCCAACATTCAAAAAACGCTCCCTGGAATCCTTGTTCTGCACAATTAGGTTGAATGCTTCTACAACCTTGGGCACGAATTGCTTGCCCGATTCGGAAAGTATTATTTCTATTGCCTCTTCATGGCTGAGGGCCTTTCTGTAAGGACGGTCGGTGGTTACCGCATCGAACGTGTCAGCTACGGACAAAACGGCATCCTCTATCGATATCTGGCTTCCCTCCAATCCGTCCGGGTATCCTTTTCCGTCGAACCTTTCATGGTGATGCAGAATTATTTCAGACACTCCCTTGAGGAACCTCACCTCGTCAAGAATGTTGGCCCCTATTCGGGGATGGTTTTTTATGACCTCGTACTCCTCGACGGTCAACTTGCCCGGCTTGTTGAGTATGCTGTCCCTTATGCCTATTTTCCCTATGTCATGGAGCGTAGCCGCTATTTTTATGTTTTCAAGCTGCCACGGCGCAAGCGACATTTCTTCAGCAATCCTGAGGGCGTAGTGGGCAACCCGCTGCGAATGTCCGTTTGTATACTGATCCTTGGCGTCGACAGAGTTCGACAATGCCTTTATCGTCTCCAGATAAACGTTTTTCATGTCGAGGTACAATATGAAAGAATACCTCGCGAGCAGAAGCGGTCCGTAGAAAAGAATAAGGGCGAACCACCCGTAGTAGCTGTAGGCTATCGCCATGAGAACCCCGAGAGGGGCTATTGCCACAAAATTTTTGGCGACCCAAAGGTTCTGCCTCAAAAGGTTCAATACGGTCGTGTCCTCGAAAAACGAGAACAAAACCATATACATTATCGTATTTACAAATATATATATAAGTATTGCAAGCATTATGCCAAACACGCTGAATCCGCCGAAATTGATGTTGGAGAAGAGGTTTCCTCCGTAAACATAGCCATAGCTCGCAAGCACCGCGCTTATAGCGTATGCCGACCCGTTGAAAAACCTCTTTTGGAAAGATGTGTTCAACAGGTGGTGGCTTTTGCCGTCAATCTTTTCGACTCTTAGGATTGTCCCCAATGCTATGACCATAGGCACCACCAAAGGGTCGAACAAGAGCATCGAGGCCAAACCTATGGCAAATCCCA
>PKTO01000203.1 GCA_002869095.1 Clostridiales bacterium | reverse complement strand
TGCTCTCGCATGCTTTGTGAAAATCTTGCCCTTTTTGGCATCCTGCTTGCCTTTCCTGTTTATGATATTTCCTATTCTTCCCACTATTGCACCTCTTATCCTTCTATCGGCATTCATTTGTCATATGGACCGATTTAAATTTATGAATCTTTCCGTCTTGCGCGAAGATTTAAAATTCCGGCGCCTGAGGCGGCATTTCCCTTTTATGCTCCGTACGCTTATGCATTGCTTCGATTATTTTACGGTCCTTTTCCGGTATGGTTTTGCCTTCAAGATAATCGTCAATCATATCGTAGGTGGTACCCATCTCGCTTTCATCGGTCTGCCCTTCCCAAAGTCCGGCCGACGGGGCTCTTTTGAGAATGGATTCAGGAGCGCCTAAAACTTCTCCCCACTTATATACATCCCTTTTGGGGAGTCTCGATATGGGCAGCAAGTCAACTCCCCCATCCCCGTATTTTGTGAAATATCCCGTATGGGTTTCAGCGGCATTGTCGGTCCCGACAACCATGTAGTTCATCGCTCCCGCTATTGCGTACAAAGTACTCATCCTAAGCCTGGCTCTCAAATTTGCATCGGTGAGCCTGATACGGTTTTCGTCAAATTTTTTGACCTCCCCAAGCTTATCAATGGCATTCTTCAGTATAGTCTCATGGGCTTGTGTAAGCTCGACCTCTACGGTTTCTATCCCGCAGGCCTCGGCGCACAAAAGGGCATCGTTACGATCCTTTCCGCTGCTTTTGCACGGAAGTATGACTCCAAGCGAATCATTTGGGAATGCCCTCTTTATAAGCCCGGCCACCACCGTTGAATCGATGCCTCCAGAAAGCCCTACTAAAAGCCCGTTTGTTCCGCTTGCCTTTACCATTTCCCTCAACCAGTCAACTGTCAAATCAATCTTCTGTTCAATCGTCTTATCCATTTCTACCTCCAAGAATTCATTATGGAAAAATTATAACACAAATGGGCTTTGCCATCTATAGAATCTGTTTTGCTCTTCTGTTCAGTTCAGCCATGACGCACCCTTCTGTTACAGCCTCAATTTCAAGGTCCTGCGATTTTTTTATTGTCGCCTCGTCCATTGTCCCGGGCTGAAACCAAACATGTGAAATTCCGGCTTTTTTGATTGCGTCCAGAATTCTTATCCCTATTTCAGGTTTGACCACCATATCGATGCATTCAGGCACTACGGGCAAGTCCCCTATGCTTGCATACACCTTGTCTCCATCTATTGTTTCACAGCCCGGATTAACCGGATAGACTTCATATCCGAACCTCTTTAATGTCTTATATATCTTGTATCCGAAATTTTTCTTGTGGTGGCTTGCGCCTATAACGGCCCAAGTCTTCTTCCCCAGCATCGTTTCCTTGATTTCATTTTGGGATTTCATTTTGCCCCTCCTCAATCAACTGTTTTTCCGTCAATTATAATATGGAACCCTGCATCCAACATTTTCATTTCAGCCTTTCCGTTTGTTATGTTCATTATGTTTTTTTTGAATTCATCGGCGTCTTCAGGACGCGCGTATATGAACATGTGGACATTTTCGTCAAACTCGGTTTTTTCTAGGATGTATTTGCTGTCATAAAGGAAATTTTGGATTTTCCCGTGCATCGAATAATCGATCTTGACTGCAAACATTGAAAGCAAAGTCTTGCTGGCTATGCCTGCCTCTTCAAACGCCTTTTGTACGACATGTGTGTAAGCTCTTACGAGACCTCCCGTTCCAAGCTTGATCCCTCCGAACCAGCGTGTTACGACAACGGCCAAATTGGTCAATTCCATGTTCTTTATCATTTCAAGAATGGGTACACCGGCCGTGCCGCTCGGCTCTCCGTCATCGCTGTAACGCTGTATCTCCTGCCCTTGCCCCAATACGAACACCGGAACATTGTGTCTTGCATCCTTATTTCTTTTTTTTATTGTCCCTATGAATTCATTCGCCTCTTCTTCCGTCTCAACCGGTTTTACATAAGCTATGAATCTTGATTTTTTGACTTCCTCTTCCCATGAGGCCTGTTTGAGCAATGTCTTGTATTCTTTTTTCATTGCTCATCATCTTCCCCTGCAATGAATTCCCTGTATCTTCCCGCATCCTTTCGGCTCAGCTCCACAAAAGCCTTTATGCCTTTTTCTTCGTAAACGGTTTCAATCACATTGTGCCTTTCTTTTATTTCAGAATAGACTCCCCCATTCGAGTAGGGAATGAGAATCCATATCTTGACCATGCTTTTAAACAGCAGGCCGTGAATCCTTTTTATCAGCTCGTCAATTCCGAAACCCGTTTTCGCCGAAATATCAATGTCTGTTTTGGCATCGCCCAAAAGCAAAGTCCCTTCTTCCACAAGATCCATCTTGTTGTAAACTACGATTTCGGGTATTTCCTCCGAGACTCCTATTTCCTTCAAAACCCTGTCTGTAGTATCCTTCTGCATGAGGTAATCCGGGTTTGACGCGTCTACCACATTCACCAGCAAGTCGGCATCAAGAACTTCCTCGAGCGTCGACTTGAATGCCTCGACAAGCAAATGAGGAAGGTCGCTCACAAACCCTACCGTATCGGTCAATACGAAAACCTTTCCCTTTTCCATCTCCATACGCCTTGTCGATGTGTCAAGGGTGGCAAAGAGCATGTTTTCCTCGTAAACCTTGGTGCCCAATAGTTCTTCGTCAATGCTTCTTTCAATAAAATGGTTCATGAGGGAAGACTTTCCCGCATTTGTGTACCCTACTAGGGCTACCATTGGAATCTCGTTTTCCGTCCGCTTCTTTTTCTGCACCTGCCTGACTTGGTCTATTTTCCTCAGTTGCCTCCTGATTTCCGCAATCCTGTTCATTATATGGCGGCGGTCGGTTTCAAGCTTCTGCTCCCCCGGGCCCCTCGTTCCTATCCCTGCACCTGTTCTAGAAAGGGCATTTCCCATTCCTCTAAGCCTTGGCAAACGGTACTTGAGCTGGGCAAGCTCCACTTGAAGCTTTGCTTGCCTTGTTGTCGCCCTCAAGGCAAAAATATCCAGTATCAGGATGGTCCTGTCTATTACCGTCTTGTCCGT
>PKTO01000043.1 GCA_002869095.1 Clostridiales bacterium | reverse complement strand
TCTTCTCGAACAACGTATTCATCGCCATTCTAATGGTCTTGCTCCTGACACTTGGAGATTCATTGAGTTTCTTCCTATACATTTTATCCTCGGCTCTCTTAAAAATCTCCCAGATACCCCCGCATTCCGAATTCTTCGTAGATATTCCAAATGAGACGGAAAGGTAGCCATTCGGCATCTCCTTCCGTGCACAGTCATTCTCAATTCTATTTATGACTACACTTGCCTCGCCCGGCGTAGTAGATGGCATCAGAATCAAAAATTCATCGCCCCCCCACCTTACAACTAAGTCCTCGTCCCGGACATTTTGAGATATAATACTTCCAAAAGCCTTTATTGCCTTGTCTCCCTCCAAATGACCAAAAGCATCATTGATTAGCTTGAGGTTATTCAAATCACCCATTGCTATTGTCAGCGGATAGTTGCATTCCTTGTCTATCTGCTCAATAATTTCCTCCATAAATCTGCGGTTGTACAAACCAGTCAGAATGTCGTGATGGCTGACGAATTTTATTCGGTCTCGTTGAGCCTTTCTTTCAGTTACATCGCGGAATACTATTACCACTCCTGTTATTTCTCCAAATAAGTTTTTGATTGGCGAAGCGCTATCCTCCACATTGATCCTGCGGCCTTCCCTATTCGTAAGAACCGCGTGATTGCTCATATAACAAACCTCACCAGTTCTAAGTACTTCCTCGACAGGATTATCCACCTCATACTCTTCGCACTCGTGTGAAAGCAAAAACACATCCGACAAATGTCTCCCTATTGACTCTTCGTGTGTCCATCCAATGATTCTTTCAGCCACTTCGTTGATTTCAGTTATCTTCATATCCAAATCCACGGCAATAACGCCGTCTCCTATTGATTTGACCAAATTAGCAAGAGTCTGCCTTTCAATTGATATTTGACCTTCCCTCATAGCAATTAAGCCGCTCAGATACCTGAGCGTTGCAGAAAACAGCATAATGACCGCAATTCTCAATAAAACATCAGGAAAAACTTGCCCCTTTTCGATAAAATCTAAAATTATATGCAGGAACCCAAAAAATGCTCCCAAAAAAAGCACCTTCTTATAAAACCATATCCCCGCAATCAGAATTGGCAAATAAAAAAGATGCGTATATACAATATTTATCCCCAAATACAGATTTATGTAGACCGCTCCAAAACAAACTACCAGAGAAACACAAAAAAGCACCAACCTCTTCTGAGTTTTTTCAGTTTTGAAATTCTCGATTATTTTGTACAATTCAATTCTCCCCGATTAGTAATTTTGTCTATTTATTATATTGCTCCAATCAAATTTAGTCCCGCTTAAAAAAATATGTATATCCATTTGATTATATCATTAAAATCGCAAACATGGTATAACAAAAGATGAATTTCGTACAATAGCATACAATTACTGGAACGCTTTGATCACGCATTAAATCAAGCCGTTCCAGTGATTATGGCATTCTTATTTCCGGTCTCCGAAAGATTTGCCAGGCTCCCCGGTAGCCGCAGATTTTTTCATCATTGAAAGAACATGCCTGTGATCCAGCACATGCCCGTTTCGTTTCAGGTTCCTTAATTGCAACATCTCGGGTATCTCGGCCAACACATACAAAATCGAAATTGCCAGCGCAAAAGCGACTTCCGGACTGTAAACGCCATCTCTGAACGCAAACCATGGTATCGTCAAGACAATGCCACCCAGAAATGCAAATATCGGCGCAAAACGCCCGATCAGCATGCCCCCTGCATGAGTAATCAGCAAACCCAAGGGGCTGATAGCCAACAGCATACCCATTATGCTGGAATTGCCGCCTCCCCCGGAAAACCGGTGCCAAACCGGCCATAAATGACCGGTCAAAACAGCCACGGCAGCCGCCAAGTGATAGGAATCCTCCGGGAAGGCAACAAGCAATGCCAATGTTGGCAGAAACCCTTTCAGCGCATCGAGTATGGTGACCAGCATTCCCCACCGTGGGCCGAAGGCAATCATCACATTCGTAGCGCCTACCGCATGAGAAATAAGCTCCGCCTGGCCGTCAGTTGTTGGAGTCCGTATAAAATCCGGGGTCTCACCTGGTTTAAGCTTGGCGAAAACCAGCCGTGCAAACGATATTGTACCGATAAGATATCCTACGACAGCAATGATCGTGTAAATCCATAAAGGAGACATTTAATAGTCCCTCCCTTCAGTATGCAAGGCGACATCGCCATTATATCCGTTGACAGTGACCTTGCTGCCATCCTCGAGCCGGCAGGCTCCCGCAACCGAAACAACTGCAGGAATACGGTATTCCCTGGCAACAATGGAAGTATGGGAAAGCATCCCCCCGGATTCCGACACCACAGCGCCGGCTTTTGCAAACAAAGGAGTCCATCCTACATCCGAATAGGGAATAATAACAACATCCCCGTCCTGAATCTTTTCAAAATCCTCTATGCCATTGACTATCCGGGCCGGACCTGAATAAGTGCCGATTGATGTGGGAATCCCATGCAATGAGCCTTTTGCGGTTTTCATAACCGGAGGTTGTTCATTGCCCAGGATCATTTCCGGCAAAACGGCTTCCCTGTAGTATTCTATATCCTGACGGCGTGATGAAACCAAGGCCTTCTGTGGAGCCGGCTTCTCAACCCCTGCCAATTCCGATAGTTCCGACAAATAGAGATAGTAAACATCTTCCCGGTCTTCCAGCACTTCCTGCCTTGCCAGTTGCTCGCCCAGTTTGACAAAGCAAGTCCTGAATTGACCATAGCCGTAGGTGTACATGGAACTGATTTTTTCACGATCGACAGCAAACCTGCTCGTGCGCCTGAATACAATGCCGATTAAAATCCGCTGCATCCATGGCAGTTTCAATTCTTCGAAACTCTGAAACTTTTGTTCGCTTCTTACTGCCTTCTGCCGGACAATCATACGGCGAATCAAATCAGGAGTTTCCCGCCACGGAATACTGGAGCAATCATTCCCGCTGTCGCTCAAATGCCCGAATTTCCGGAGGAATTGGTCAATATCCTTCTTTAGTTGCTCTTCTTTTTCCGGAGACAATATGGCACCCTCCGGTTTGATTTCAGGATCGCCAAAATAACGTTCATGCAAAGCTCTTA
>PKTO01000258.1 GCA_002869095.1 Clostridiales bacterium | reverse complement strand
TCCCACCAATTGCTCCTCAAATCCCGGTATGAACTGATTTGAACCCAATTCCAAAGGATGGTTCTCGCCTTTTCCGCCCTCGAAAGCCTCGTCTCCCACAAAACCTTCGTAGTCGATCATTGCGGTATCGCCTTCTTTTGCCTCTTCTTCAACGCTAATCAAACGGGCATTCATTTCCCTCGATTTTTCCATCTCTGCGTCTACATCCTCGTCCTTTACCTCTGATGAAACATTCTCTATCTCGATTGAATCGTAGTCTCCGAGAACGACTTCCGGTTTTACCGTGACATCCACAGTGAAAACAACAGGCTCGCCCGGCTCCAAAGTCTCGATGTCAACGTCAGGCCTGTCGACAGGATCCAATCCGAGTTCCTCGATTGCTTTTTCGTATTCGACAGGGAAAGCTTCATTTATAGCATCGTCATAAAAAACTCCAACTCCGTATTGCAGCTCTATTACCTTTTGCGGAGCTTTGCCTTTACGAAAACCCGGTATATTGAATCGGCCCCTGTTTTTCAAGTATGCCTTTTGTATGGCCTTCTTGAAAGCCTCGTCTGAAACAGTAACCTTCAAACTGACCTTGTTGTTTTCCTTTTTTACTAGTTCTGAACTCATGATAGTGTGCCTCCTCTAATTATATGTGAGCTTTTTCCCCTCTTCCAGGGTTGTAATCCGATGATTTAATTAAAAAAAAGTTTATACGTTACAATAACACATTATACCATAGATGATGTATCAAGGTAACATATAAACTGCTCTTCTATGAATATCCTCGTAAATTATATCACTCGTCAAGTCTTTGTAAACCCTTTTTTGCCATTTGGAGGCGGTTTCATGCTTTTTCAAGAACTTTCATTCCATTTCAATCCATTTTGAACCTTTTATGACTGCAAGTCGACAATTTGCAAACTAAATGAGTCAAATATAGCGAAAGGCAAAACGGCCAAGCTAGCCGCCAATCGGCAAAGTCGCAATGAAAACACCACAAGCCAATAGAATGATTGACGCCCCCGATGGCAATCCGTATCTGTAGGCCAAAACCATTCCGGCCAATGAAAAAACAAGTCCCAAAACAGATGCCAGCGCCATTGTCGTTTCGATTCTTTTGGTGAACCGTCCGGCTATCATGGGAGGGATTGTCAAAAGCGCTATTGCCAGTATGATTCCAACCAGTCTCAGAAGGACAACAACCGAAACTCCGACAAACACATAGATCAAATAGTCGAAAAAACCGTTTGCGCTGCCTGTAGCTTCCGCGAAAATCTCGTCGAACAGGTACGACTTCAGGTGTTTCATATATGCCCATGTAAGCGCAATGGTGACAACTGTAAGCAAAGCCATCGGGTAAAGGTCCAAAAGCCTTACGGCTTCAATGTCCCCGAAAAGATATGCATGTATGTCCGGCGGCTCCCCCGGCTTCAAATAGATGAATATGCTGCCCAGAGCCATTCCTAGCGCCCACAAAACACCTATTGTTCCGTCCATGTGCTTGGAATCTCTTTTTTTCATTGCCGCCATTGTCATCGCTCCTGCCAAAGCAAAGACAAACGCCCCCAATATGGGTTCAAAACCCATTAGAAATCCAAGCCCTACACCTCCGAAAACCATATGGGCTATCCCTCCGCTCACCATTACCATATTCTTTTCGACTATCACAGTGCCTATAATTCCGCATAGTATGCTTGCAAAAATGGCGCTGAAAAATACGCGTTGCGTAAATGCAATTCCGATAAAGTCCTCAATCATTTCCGTTCACCCTCTTTTTCATGATGCTTCAGAACCCTGTGCGGGACGCCATGCGCGAGAAGATCCACCGGACAACCAAAAGTATGCTCTATTATGTTTTCATTTATTTCCGATTCTCCATGATAGAACAATTCCACATTCAGGCATGCTATGCTTTCCACATATGCAGATACGACTCCCAAGTCGTGGGTTATCAGTATGATTGTCATTTCTCTGTTCAGTTCCCTGAGCAAATCGTAAATTGAGTCTTTGGACTTTGTGTCGATGCTTGCGGTAGGCTCATCCAAAATAAGTATTTTAGGCTCAGTTGCCAAAGCCCTGGCAATAAGCATTTTCTGTGTTTCCCCGCCTGAAAGCGTTTTGACGCCTTTTCCCTTAAGGTGCATTATTCCCACCATTTCCATTATGGAGTCCGCCTTAAGCAGCTCTTCTTTGCCGTATCTCCTGAATGGCTTGGCTTTCCCCAAAAGCCCCGTGAGCACAACTTCACCGACGCTGATTGGAAAATCTTTTTCGAACGTTGTGAATTGCGGCACATAGCCAACCAGTCCGCGAGCCTTTGCAGGCGACTTT
The DNA here is from genome assembly GCA_002869095.1 of Clostridiales bacterium. GTDB lineage: Bacteria > Bacillota > Clostridia > Peptostreptococcales > BM714 > BM714. The sequence goes on along the minus strand of PKTO01000258.1, from coordinate 811 downwards.
CCGTAAACCAGCACATCTCCTTCACTGGATTCCTTAATTCCAAGAATAACCTTGGCAAGGGTTGTCTTTCCTCCCCCGTTAGGACCTATTATGCCCAGAAATTCTCCTTCGGCTACCTTCATATTCACATTCTTCAAAACGCAATTGTCCTTGTAGCATACTTTCAAGTTTTCTATCTCGACAGCAGCAACCATAGTATATCTCCTTGTCGGATCTTGTTTTCCTCATCCCAATGTCAGTTTTTTTTATTGAGCTTTTCAGGCTTGCACAAGTCCTTTTTTTTGTCTGACTTGCGTCCGCACTTTTCACACTCGTATTTTTTTTTGATGATTGACTTCAAATGTTTTTGATATTCCTCCTTGCTCATCTTGCATGCTTTCATGAAAAACACCCCTTTTGAAATCAAAACTCAGGACTGGTCATTTGCGCCGTCTGCCACCCCTGAAAACTACAGGGGATGCTCCGAATATGAAACCTTCCTTGAATGCCGCCAGCTCCATTGTCGATAGTTCCTTCACAACCTCGGTCATATTCCGCAGCGCCATCGGTTCATTTACGATTTCGATTTCCCTTTTATAGTTTTTTCTGTAATAGGCATAGTTTTTCCACAGCATCTGCTTTATTTTTGCCGGTGTCGACGGCTTCCTAAGCATTTCCAGTATTTCATCCCTCAAGGACTCCGCATATTCCATTTCAAGGTCTTCCTCGAGTGTGGCGATTCTTCTTCCTATTTCCCTCGCCTTTTCGTTGTCAATCTCCTGGCATATGAATTTCAATGCATGCCACATCGAGTACATGTACTTCTTGTTTT
>PKTO01000257.1 GCA_002869095.1 Clostridiales bacterium | reverse complement strand
TGCTTCATGCTCTTAGCTTTTGGCCTTTGATTCGTAAATGGAGACAAAAATGTCTGTCCCTTTTTGAACTGAACCCCAAAAGTTGGACATATTTTATGCCGCTAACAAGGATTGAATTCTGTATTCTACGGGACTCAGTCCTTGTAATTTTTCTTTGATTCTTTTGTTGTTGTACCAATGAATGTAGTTCTCAAGCTCTTCTTTAAAATGGTCGATATCCCTGAATTCCTCCAAGTATAAAAGCTCTGATTTTAGATGTCCGAAAAAATTTTCCATTACTGAATTGTCAAGGCAATTGCCCTTTCTCGACATGCTCTGAACAATACCTTTCTCTCTCAATCGATACCGGTATTTCTTCATTTGGTATTGCCATCCCTGGTCCGAATGGAATATCAATCCTTCAAGGTCGCTGTGGCTATCAAATGCTTTATCCAGCATTTCCATGACTTGTCCGAATACGGGCCTTTCTGTGATTGAATGGCTGATTATCTCGCCATTGAAAAGATCAAGTATTGGCGATAGGTAAAGCTTTCTTCCAAATAGTGAAAACTGGGTTATGTCTGTAGCCCATTTTTTATTCGGTCTGTCAGCTTCGAAGTCCCTATCAAGTATGTTTGGTGCTATTCTGCCAACTTCACCTCTGTAGGATTTGTATTTTTTCATTCTTACTTTGCTTGTAAGCCCCATTTCTTTCATGAGCCTGTAAACTGTTTTGTGGTTTATTGATATGCCATCTTTCTTCAATGCTATTGTTATTCTTCTGTATCCGTAACGACCTCTGTTTTCGTTGAAAATCGCTTCGATTCTCCGCTTTGTTTTGTTGTATTTGCAGGGTTTTTCCAACTCTTTGCAATGATAGTAGAATGTGCTTCTCGAAAGTCCTGATACTTCCAGCAATATATTTAATGCATAGCTTTGCCTCAGTTCAATCACTATTTTTGTTTTTTCTTTGTTCGTGATTCTTTCTTTGCTTGAACCAAGGCATTGTACTTTTTTAGATATGCCACCTCAGCTTTAAGTTTTTCTATTTCATCAAGCAAGTCTTTCTCGGTTTTGTTCTGTTTCTCATTCAGTGGTTTTTTCATGATGTTATGCCGTCCCCTTCGTTCCAGAAACAACGCTTCCGGACCTTCTTCTTGATATGTGCGTTCCCATCTTGCAAGTGTTGTAGGCCCGGGTATCCCCCAGCACGCAGAGGCCTCTTGTATCGAAAGATGGTTTTTATGCATATATTCTACAGCATTTGTCTTGAATTCTCCACTGTATGTGCCTGATTTCATGCTTAGGCCACTCTCTCCGTGATGTTGATACATCTTAACCCATCTTTTGGCCAAGTTGTGGGAAACCCCAAATTTTTTGGCAGCTTTCTTTATTCCACATTTGTTTCCTATGACCAATGCTACTAATTCTTTCTTCAATTCAAGACTGAATTTTTCCATTTCTCTTGCCCCCATTTCGTTGGTTTAGTGTCCAACTTTTTGGGGGCAGTTCATTTGGTACATTAAAAGTGTAAGTGTGAACATCAAATATTTGGTGTTTATCATTTGCACTTATTTATTTACAATAAGAGTGTAATTGGTATGGCGGTGTCCCTTTTGGATTATTACATCCGTAACTAAAACTGTCAACCATCTCTTATTGTGAGCATTCGTTTAAGCAGGTTGAACTAATAAACGTTCGTGTAACTAACCAAAATGAAAAGCAATAAGTGCAGGTGGGCACAATTACAAATAATTTTTTGGAGGTTAAATATGATTAGTGTAGGAATTGACGTGTCAAAAGGAAAAAGCATGGTATGTATCATGAAGCCTTATGGTGAAGTTGTTGTATCCCCTTATGAGGTTCAACATACCGAAAAATCATTGGAGAAGTTATCTGAAAAAATCTTATCCCTTGACGATGAAACAAGAGTGATTATGGAAGCAACCGGGACCTACCATTTACCAGTGCTTTGTTATCTTTTAGAAAGAGAGGTGTTCGTAAGCATTATCAATCCACTTGTAATGAAAAAATATGCATCGAAAGTTTTAAGAAAAGGAAAAACCGACAGGATTGATTCTATAAGAATTGCAAACTATGGCTTAGACAACTGGTTTCATCTTAAACCTTATGAACTGGCCAAAGAGAAATATTCTGAGTTAAAAATACTCGGACGACACTATTCACACTATATCAAAATTCAAGTTAATAACAAACTCATGTTGACAAATATGTTGGATAGAACTATGCCAGGAATTAAAAAATTGCTTTCTCATGGACTAAATTCTTCAGAAAAAGACAAGTTGTCGGATTTTGCTAAGCAATATTGGCATTATGACAATATAACGAGACTGACAGAAAAAAAATTCATCGAAAATTTTACGAAGTGGGCAAAAAAGAAGGGATACCATCCTAGCGAAACTAAAGCCAAATTAATCTATGCAATGGCTAAAGAAGGTATCCCAACACTCTCATCTAGTACACCATCTACCAAAATGCTTGTACTAGAATCCGTCAGAATTCTAAAAGAAACAGCTAGAACTCTAACTGTTATTTTAGCACAAATGCAGTCGATAGCAATCTCTTTGAAAGAATATGAAACAGTCATTAGTATGAATGGTGTCGGTGACACCTTGGCTCCGCGTCTTATTGCAGAAATTGGTGATATAAGACGTTTTCATAGTGGTAAAGCATTGATTGCCTATGCTGGAATAGACTCTCCACCATATGAGTCCGGGGGCTTTATAGGTACAAAACGCAGTATAACAAAAAGGGGATCTTCTTTACTGCGAAAAACCGGATATGAAATAATGAAAAGTTTGAAAACGATTAAGCCAACGCAAGATGCTGCAGTCTATGAATATATGCTTAAGAAAGAAGCTGAAGGAAAAGCAAAGAAAGTAGCAAAAATAGCAGCTCTAAATAAATTTTTGAGAATCTACTATGCAAGAGTGATGGAAGTTTATCAGTAACTGCAACTAAAAAAATGATAAAAAAGACTAACTGCATCCGTTAGTCCTTTTGTTATGCGTAAAAAAAACAAGTGGAAATATAGATAAAATCTAAATTTCCACTTGTTTTTTCTTAGCAGGTTTTAGTTCTTTTTTGCATTTGAAGAAATCAAGGCCTGAATTTTCAACAACAGACTGACGAGAT
>PKTO01000018.1 GCA_002869095.1 Clostridiales bacterium | reverse complement strand
TATTTTAAAAAATGCTTGACTAGTTAATGTCGATAATATAATATTCTTATGTAAAGCAAATCAACTTTACAAAAGAGGGAATCTTATGGAAAAGAAAATAAAGTACGGCAACATGTTTGCTTTTTATGGGAAATTGCTTACTGAAAAACAATATGAGATGCTTTACCATTACTACATGAATGATTTTTCAATGGTGGAAATTGCCGAAAATATGAAAATTAGCAGGCAGGCAGTCTACGATGCTGTGAAAAAATCCAACAAAGCATTGGAAAGCTATGAAAAAAAATTGGGCTTGTATGATAAATTTAAAAGCATTTCCATTTATTCGAATTCAATTATAGAAATTTCCGAAAGTGTTTTGGAAAAGGAACACAACGAAGAGAATAGAAACCAGATAAATGAAATTGTCGCATTGGCAATGGAAATCAATAAAGTGAACGACAATTGACGACCGGGAGGACTTGATATGATTTTTGAAAGCCTTGCTGAAAAACTGCAAAATTCATTGAGTAAACTGAAAGGCAAAGGCAAGCTTTCAGAAAAAGACATTAAATCGGCAATGCGTGAAGTAAAACTCGCCTTGTTGGAAGCCGATGTAAACTACAAGGTAGTAAAGTCTTTCATAAGCAAGGTGTCAGAGCGTTCTGTAGGTTCCGAAGTGATGAAGAGCCTAACACCGGGACAACAGGTGATCAAGATTGTCAATGAAGAACTAAAAGAGTTGATGGGAACGAATGAAGCCAAGATAGAATTTTCACCAAAACCGCCGACTGTAATAATGATGGTAGGTTTGCAAGGCGCAGGAAAAACAACTACAAGTGGCAAAATTGGCGGATACTTGAAAAAAACGGGCAAGAGCCCCTTGCTTGTTGCAGGAGACATATATAGACCGGCGGCAATAAAACAGCTTAAGATTGTAGGCGAAAAATTGGAATTGCCGGTTTTCTCAATGGGCGATTCAACATCGCCTCAGAACATTTCAAAGGCTGCTCTTGAATTTGCAAAAAGAAATGGCCATGATGTAGTGATTATAGATACTGCCGGCAGACTGCATATTGACGAGTCGTTGATGCAGGAATTGAAAAATGTAAAAGAAACAGTAAAACCTAACGAGATATTGCTTGTTATTGACGCCATGACGGGTCAAGATGCTGTAAATGTAGCGGAAGCTTTCGACAGGGACTTGTCCATTGACGGGGTTGTGCTCAGCAAGCTTGATGGGGACACAAGGGGCGGAGCGGCACTTTCCGTAAAAGCTGTGACAGGTAAGCCGATAAAATTTGTTGGCACAGGCGAAAAACTTGACTCCATAGAACCTTTTTATCCGGAAAGAATGGCTTCAAGGATATTGGGCATGGGAGATGTTTTGACTCTAATAGAAAAAGCCCAGGAAAGCTTTTCCGAGGAAAACGCCAGGAAGCTGCAGAAAAAAATAAAGGAACAAAGCTTTGATTTGAATGACTTTCTTGACCAGATGGAACAAATGAAAAACATGGGGCCAATAGACCAAATAATGGAAATGATGCCCGGAATAGGCGGAAAACAGTTAAAAAACCTGAAAGTCGATGAAAACGAACTGAAGAGGATAGAAGCTTTAATCAAATCAATGACCGATGAAGAACGCACAAATCCGGAAATCATAAGCAGCGGCAGAAGAAAAAGAATAGCAGCTGGAAGCGGAAACAGTGTTCAGCAGGTAAACAAGCTTTTGAAACAATTTGCGCAAACAAAAAAAATGATGAAGCAATTTTCGGGAATGGGTAAAAAACAAGGCAAAAGAGGATTTAATATTCCTTTTATGTAAATAGATAATTTTTAATACAAATATATTCAAGGAGGTGAAGTGATGTCAGTAAAAATAAGATTGAAAAGAATGGGTGCAAAAAAGAAACCTTTTTATAGAATTGTTGTTGCAGATTCGAGGTCTCCGAGAGACGGCAAATTCATTGAGGAGCTTGGCTATTATAATCCTTTGAAAGAGCCTGGAGAAGTGAAAATAAACGACGAAAAAACTGTGGAATGGTTGCTAAACGGTGCACAGCCTACAGAAACGGTAAGAGTTTTGCTTAAGAAAAACAACATTCTGGAAAAATTTGAAGAAGCTAAAAAGGCTTAGGTAACCATCAGGAGGTGTAATAATGGGAGAACTTGTAAAAGTCATTGCCAAGGCATTGGTTGATCATCCTGAAATGGTAACAGTTAAGGAAGTCGAAGGCTCTCATTCACTCATTGTAGAACTTTCGGTGGCCCCAGAAGATATGGGTAAAGTTATCGGAAAACAAGGCAGAATTGCCAAAGCGATAAGAACAGTTGTAAAGGCTGCGGCTATAAAAGAGAATAAAAGAGTCGTTGTTGAAATCGTTCAATAGGATAAGCTCTAAAAGGGCTTATCCTCTTTTGCCTTAAGGCAAATATTCAATCGGCGGGATGGTGATATGATGTCATATGTAAAAATCGGAATAATAGTAAACACGCATGGAATCAAGGGTGAGGTCAAAGTGAAAAATTTCACCGATGATATTGACAGATTTGAGGAACTTGATTACATATTGATTGAAGATGACGGGGAAATGAAAAAATTCCATATAGAAGGAATAAGATATGCAAAATCACTTGCCATAATCAAATTTGAAAACTACGATAATATAAATGACATAGAGCATTTCAAGGGAAGAGACATTTATATTGAAAAAACGCAGTTGAGAAAGCTGCCCGAGGATACATACCACGTTTTTGACTTGATCGGTTTGAATGTAATTGAAAACGGAAAACACATAGGCAAGCTGGTGGATGTGAATCAGAATGCCTATCAGGACATATATATAGTAAAGACGGAGGAAGGTAAAATCATACAAATTCCTGCGGTAAAAAGTTTTGTAAAATCCATAAATCTGCAAAAGGGAATCATCGAAGTGGAACTGATTGAGGGGATGATTCAATGAAAATAGACATACTTACTCTTTTCCCGGAAGTATTCGCGCCATTTCTAAGCTCGAGTATTTTAGGCAGGGCGCTGGAACAGGACTTGATGGATGTAAGAACGGTCAATATAAGGGATTATGCCGACAACAAGCACGCTCAGGTTGACGATTCGCCTTATGGAGGCGGAGAAGGGATGGTATTTACTCCGCAGCCATTGTTTTCAGCAGTTGAAAGCATGGATTGCCACGAAGAAG
>PKTO01000271.1 GCA_002869095.1 Clostridiales bacterium | reverse complement strand
CGCCTGGAGTATCCATAAGCACGATTTTGATAGCTTGGCTTTTTTCGGCGGGAGTCGGCATTTTCTTTGGAATATACCCCGCCAACAAGGCGGCCAAGCTCGATCCCATAGATGCGTTGAGATATGAGTAAAAAGCAGTGGAAAGAGGAAAGAAAGAACAGTGGGCAGTGTGCAGTGAGCAGTTTGCAGGAAAAGACAAGAGCAGATGCCAGATATCAGATATCAGGAAAGACAAGGGCAAAGAAACAGCAAAAACAGAAAGCAAAAAAGCTTTCAAATGTATTTGAGTTTAAGCTTTTTGCATTTGCTGAAAACTGTCCAAATGATGAATTGTGAGAGGTGCGGATATGATTAAGAAGAAGGAAAAAGATATTTTGATTCTTGGAATCGAGACAAGCTGCGACGAAACTGCCGCTTCGGTTGTGAGAAACGGAAGGGATGTGCTTTCGAATGTGGTCCTTTCGCAGATTGACATACACAAGCGTTACGGCGGGGTGGTTCCGGAGGTGGCTTCGAGAAAGCATGTCGAGGCGATTTCACAGGTGATAGAGGAAGCTTTAAGAGTTTCGAAAACCAGTCTCGATGATCTCGACGCGATAGGGTCGACATACGGACCGGGACTTGTTGGAGCACTTCTGATTGGCCTTTCGACTGCCAAGGGCCTCGCCTACGGTGCGGGAAAGCCTTTTGTTGCGGTGAACCATATAGAGGGTCATATTTGCGCAAATTTCATTGAACACAAGAGCCTCAAACCGCCTTTTGTAGGACTGGTGGTTTCGGGAGGCCATACACACCTCGTAGAGGTTTTGGATTATGGGGCATACGAGATTCTTGGCAAAACGAGGGACGACGCAGCGGGCGAGGCGTTCGACAAGATTTCGAGAGCTCTGGGTTTTGGATATCCAGGAGGGCCGCTGATAGACAGCGAGGCGAGGAGGGGGAATCCGGACGCGATTGATTTTCCCAGGGCATATCTTGAGAAGGGCAGTCTGGATTTCAGTTTCAGCGGACTCAAATCGGCTGTGCTCAATTATCTTAACGATTGCAAGATGAAGGGCACCGAAATCAACAAGGCCGATGTGGCAGCAAGTTTCCAGGAAGCCGTAGTCGAGATTTTGGTGGAAAAATCCATGATGGCGCTCAAGAAGCAGAATTCCAACAAGCTCGTGGTTTCGGGCGGAGTCGCCGCAAATTCGAGGCTCAGGGAGCTTCTTAAAGAGAAGTCGGAAAACCTGGGCTTTGAATATTATTTTCCATCCATGCCCTTGTGCACAGACAATGCGGCAATGGTGGCGTCGGCAGCTTATTACGATTTCAAGTCCGGAAACATAGCCGACCTATATGCAAATGCTGTGCCAAATTTGGTGTTGGGTTCTAGATATAAGGGCTGAAAACGGCATTATGTAAACCATGTTGGAGCGGGAAATTCAACATTTTAGTGTGGATAAGAGTGTGGACTATGTGGGTAACTTTATTGCGTAACGTTTAAAATACTCTAAAATGGCAAAAGAGAATGTGTGTTTTGTATAAGAATCTGTGGAAAAGCCCAAAGTTATCCACAAAAACGCGGTTGATAGGTTTTTATTAAAATAATTGATTAAAAATAATTATCCCATAAAAATATAACTTTACAGAAAAGCGTGAAAGTTTCGACAAAATTCGCATAAATTAAAGACCTGACATATGCCAGGTCTTTAATTGCCGCTTAAATTATTCTGCTATTTTTGAATTGACGTAGTTAACGATGTCGCCGATGCTTTTGAAACCCTCAGCATCTTCGTCATCAATTTCGATATCGAATTCATCTTCGATTGCCATGATTACTTCGACTGCGTCCAAAGAGTCCGCATCCAAGTCGTCGATCATGGATGTTTCCATTTTGATATCGTCTGCGTTATCTAAAACGAGTTGCTCAACAACTATTTCCTTGATTTTATCAAATACCATTAGTTTACCTCCTTGAAATGTGATTTGAATTATCAATTCGTATTCTAATTTGATTTTGTCGCATTGTCAATATCAAATTAAAGATTCCCACTCTTCATACAGTTTTTTCAGTGTTTTTTCAAGAGTTTCGTAGTTTTCAGACAGATTTTTCATCTTTTCGAAGTCTTTTGAAATTTCATCCAGGCACATCATGTTTTCAAGCCGGTCCTTTTCCTTTTCCGCATCTGCTATTTCCGATTCGATTCTTTGCAATCGCCGCTTTTCTTCGCGGAGAATTTTTTCCTCTTCCTTGCGTCGCTTGCGCTCATCTCTTATCTGAGTTTTTGTTTTGGTTTCGACAATCGATTCTTCGCTCAGCTCTTCGAGAAGGAGCTTCTTTTCGAGAAAAGCGTCATAGTTTCCGAGATACGTTTCCATCTTGTCTTCGGACATGTCGAATATTAGGTCGCAGACACTGTTCAGGAAATATCTGTCGTGTGAAATCGTCAGGAAGGTTCCTTCGTATGAGGACAAGGCATCTTCAAGGGCCTCTTTTGAAGGGATGTCCAAGTGATTTGTCGGCTCGTCAAGCAGAAGCATGTTGGATTTCGACTGCATAAGCTTGAGCAGTGAAATGCGGCTTTTTTCGCCCCCGCTCAATGTGTCGATTTTTTTGAACACATCGTCTCCGAAGAAAAGAAAGCTGCCGAGAAGAGTCCTTATTTCGGTATTTGTAAGATGCGGGTTTTGAGAGGCTATTTCGTCGAATATGTCGTTTTCTTCGCACAGCCCTTCAAGCTCCTGGTCGTAGTAGCCGAAATGCACATTGTGTCCAAGCTTGATTTCTCCCGTATCGGGCGCAATCCTGCCAAGAAGTATTTTGAAAAGAGTTGTTTTCCCTATCCCGTTGGGGCCGATTATGCCCACCTTGTCGTTTCGGTATATGTCGAATCCTATATTCTTGAAGATTGTGCGGCCCGAAAAGCTTTTGGAAAGGTCCTTTACAAACAGTACATCTTTGCCGCTTTTTATTTGGGGTTTGAACCTTATTTTAGCTTTGTCTCTCATCGACTCGGGTTTTTCGGTTGTCTCTATTTTTTCGAGCTTCTTTTCTCTGCTTGCGGCCCTTTTAGCCAGTTTTTCTGTTCCGTGCTGCTTGAAGCGACGGACTATTTCCTGCTGTTTTTCTATCTCCTTTTGTGTTTCCAGATATTTTTTCAGCTGCATTTCCTGAAGGGTTTTTTTGAATTT
>PKTO01000344.1 GCA_002869095.1 Clostridiales bacterium | reverse complement strand
CGTGTACAGCCTGCCGCTTGCACTCACAATTCTACAGGTGGCGGCCGGAGAATTCGTGGTGGTGACCATTCTTGGCGTGCCGCTGATGAAGGCGCTTCTTAAAAACAAAGCGTTTAAGGAAAAGCTGGAAAAATAATCGGAAAAGCTTGCAGCAGGTAGTGGGCAGTAAGTACAGTGGCAAGTGGAAAGAAGAAATGTCAGATGTCAGGAAAAGATTGCAGAATAACTTGCATCAAAAGATTAGGCTCAACGACAAAAGGAACAGCCGGGGAAATCATCCCGGCTGTTCCTTTTGCTGTTCCTTTTGTCTTTTGCTTTTTCTTTTCACTTCGTTTCTGCTTCATGCTCTTAGCTTTTGGCCTTTGATTCGTAAATGGAGACAAAAATGTCTGTCCCTTTTTAGTTTCACTCTGTACCGTACAGGTACTTTGCAAACTCTGAGTCTGCCCCGATCACAATTTTAGTTTTGTCGCCGAGTGTCTTCTTGTAACTCTCAAGCGTCCTGTAGAAGGCGTAGAACTCGGGATCCTTGTTGTATGCGTTGGCATAGGTCTCAAGGGCCAAAGCGTCTCCCTCTCCCTTTATCGCCTGGGCCTTTTCATAGGCTTCGGCTTTCAATATGGTTACTTCCTTCGAAGCCTGGGCGGTGATGATCTTGTACTGCTCCTCGCCCTCCGCCCTGAACTTGTTTGCGATTTTTTGCCTTTCGGTACGCATGCGGTTGAATATGTTTTCATAGTTGCTTTCCGGAAGCTCCGTCTTTGCGATCCTGACGTCTATCACTTCCATTCCGAAGTTGCTTACCTCTTCATTGGTGTTGATCTTTATCTGGTTTGTCATTGCGTAGACGTACTCTTTGTCCGAAATCAGAGTGCTTCCGTCGGTGAGACCGATTTTCTCGTTCAGTTTCGAATAGATGATGTCGTCAAGCTTTGTGTTTGCGCTTCTGACATTGTTTACGGTTATTCTGAAAAGAAGCGGGTTCCTTATCGTCCATTGGGCATTGTTGTCAAGAACTATCTTCTTCTTGTCAGAGGTTGTGACTTCCCTTGCAAGCGTGTTGTATGTCAAAAGGCGGGATGTGTATTTTTCAACCTGGTCTATCACGGGAACTTTGAAAAACAGTCCTTTTCCCTCGCGGATTTTAACATCTTCAAATTGCGGTATGTCGTATATTTCCTTTTCTATTTCGGGCGTGATTTTCTTGACTATGACAGTTTGAACTTCTCCAAACCTGGTGACTACAGCCTGTTCAACCTCGTTTACAGTGAAAAAGCAGTTTGTCGCCAAAACGTATGCAAGCATTACAAATATGAAACCACCAAGCCCTCTTTTTGAAATGGACGGCTTCTTGAATCGTTTTTCACGGCTCTGCTCTCCATCCGGTCCATGAACTTCAAAATTCCTTTGGAACTTATCGAAAAATCTTTCCATTACTCTACACCCCCTTGGCCGGTCATGCCCTGAAGCGGAAGAAACTTGAGCGTGTTTCCATCCTCACCGACTATATATATCTCCTTGCCGGGCAGAACCTCTTCAAGTGTTTCAATATAAAGACGTTTTCTTGTTACAGTCTTGCCGAGAACGTATTTTTCATATACGGAGTTGAAGTTTGCTACGTCTCCATTAGCTCTTCTTGTCCTGTCTTCCTTGTATGCCTCTGCTTCGGAGATGAGCTTTGAAGCCTCTCCCCTTGCATCCGGTATCACCTTGTTCTCATATGAGAGGGCTTCGTTTATCTTGCTTTCCTTGTCCGCCTTTGCCCTCGATATATCCTTGAAGGCATCGTCAACCTCTTTCGGGGGATATACGTCCTGCAGCTGCACTGCCGTAATCTGCAAGCCTATTTCATAGCTGTCGCAAATTCCCTGCAAATCGTCCCTTATTTCCTGCTGTATTCCGACCTTGTTGTCTGTGAGAACCTCGTCCAGGTTGTTGTTTGCCACGCTTCGCCTTATTGTCGAAACGGCTACCGTGTTGAGCGTCCCTATCTGGTCGTCTACGTTGAACAGAAATTTCTTGCTGTCGGAAACCCTGAACTGAACAATCGCCTCAACATTCACAAGGTTTTCATCGCCTGTGAGCATAAGGGAATCATGGCTCAGACTTCTGTCATATGACGGCAGCAGCCCCGGACCCACGTCCTGAGTCGTCGCAAACCCGAACTCGAGCCTTCTTACCTCGGCGACATTTACGGTATACTTCTGTTCAACCAGAGGTATCTTCCATTTTAGCCCCGCCTGGGCCTCCGTCCTTGCGTACTCGCCAAATCTTGTAATAACTGTTTCCTCTCCCGATTCAATCGTATATATGCCATTGTAGGCAATAACGGCGATAAGAATCAGAAGAAACAATGTCATAGACTTTTTCAAATCATCTTCCTCCTTCAATTAGTATCCATCTAATACTAACACATATTAATTGCTCTTTTATGCAAACAATGATTCCTTCATCAAATTGTAACCGGCGTTTTTTCAGAAACAAAAAATCCCTCCTAAGCATAAAAGCAAATAAGGGATTGCTCGTTTCCTGTATGGTTTATTTAAAAGCCAGCCCGCCAGCGACTTCCAGATTTATGTAGCCTCTGTCAATGCCTCTTATGAAACTGAGGTATGTCGCTGTAACGTCATATCTCGCATCATGATAGGCTATTGCACTGGACTCGAAAAGCGATCTGGTCTTTTGAAGAACTTCATCCTCTTCAACACCCATGAAATGAACAAGTTCCTGGAGCTTTGGAAACTTGGGGTCCCCGTCCTTTCTTTTGAGTTCACATGTTTCCTTTAGATTCCGCATGGTGCAATACTGCGATGAAAACTTGAATTCCCTTTTGCACCTGCCGAATTCCTTTTTCATGAACATCTTGTCGAAGCTGAAGTTGTGGGCAACAAGAACGTCCGCTTCAGTAAAATCCTTGTTTATTTCCTCTATGCTGTCCTTGAATTCGTGATTTCCTGAAAGCTCCTCAAGTTTGCCGGGTGTGAACCCGTGGATCATGTATGCGGCATATTCCATGTACACAACTTTGAAAAAGAAATTTTTCGCCTGCACTTCGCCGTCGTCGTCGATTATATAGGACAGTTGGCAAATCTGTCCCGGTTTCAAGCCAGTTGTTTCCGTATCAAAAACCAATGCCTTCATCAAAATACCTCGAATCCTTTTTTCTTAATTATAGGCAAT
>PKTO01000082.1 GCA_002869095.1 Clostridiales bacterium | reverse complement strand
TTACTACCTGTCTTATGTCAAGTTTGTCGGTATCTATCAAATATGCGTCCGGTGCCTTTTTCAAAGGACTTATTTCACGCGTTGAATCCTTATTGTCACGTTCTACAATTTCGCTCAATATTTTTTCAAGAGGGATGCATATCCCTTCTTCGAGCAATTGGTCATGCCTTCTTTGAGCTCTGACTTCCGGCGAAGCGGTCAGGAAAAATTTGAATTCGGCATTCGGGAATACAACAGTGCCAATATCCCTGCCGTCCATAACAACGGGATGCGAAGATGCATATTGGCGTTGAAGCTCTACGAGCTTGGAACGTATTTCTTTAATCGAAGAGATTGCCGAAACATTTTTATCAATCACTGCGCTCCTTATTTCAGATGATACGTCTTTTCCGTCAAGAAACAATTTTGATTTTATGAAATCAAGACTTGTTTCTTCGAGCATGGACACAATTCCTTTTGTGTCTTTAAAAGAGATGTCTTGGGCAATAATTTTCAATGTTATTGCGCGATACATTGCTCCAGTGTCTATATATGTCCAATTGAGCAGTTTCGCTATTTCTTTTGCGATTGTGCTTTTGCCGGATCCTGCCGGTCCATCTATGGCAATGCATTTTGCATTCATAAATCGCTCCCGTTATCTTTATTCATATTGCATTATACCGTATTTGCAGATTGTAAACAAGAAAATAACTACCCTTTCGGGTAGTTGAGTTTCTTGTTTATGTTTTGCTGTATATATTGAACTCTTCCCAAACATTTTCCAATTTGCGGAACGTTTCGGTCAAGAGCTCTTTTTCCTGAAGGCTAATGGATACAATCAATAAGTTAATTAGGCTCATAGGCGCTACAAGGGAATCAACAAAGGATGTGACATTGTTTTTCGCAAACAGAGTCATTTCAGAAATTGATGCCAATGGTGAAAATTGACTGTCGGTGATTGAAATTATCTTGCAACCCTGACGTCTGAGCAATCTTACCGATTCATAGGTTTTTCTCGAATATCTTGGAAAACTTAAAGCTATGACAACGTCTTCGCTGTTTATGTTGATCAGTTGCTCGTAAACATCGTTGTACTGGGCTTTTACAACATGGACGTCCTTCAGAATGAAATTAAGATAGAAGCCCAAGTATTCCGCCAACACGGCGGAACTCCTGAGTCCAAGTATATATACCCTTTTTGCGCAAAGAATTTCATTTGCAACTTTTTCAAGGACATCCTTGTCAAGCTCTTCCATGGTTTTACGTATGTTCTGTATATCGGAGTCCATGACTTTTTTTACTGTATTCATTTCATTGCTGTATTTGTTTGTAAGTTCAAAACGCTGCACTGTTGTAAGCTTTGTTTTTATGAGCTCCTGCAAAGCCTTCTGCAATTCGGGATAACCCTTGAAGTCCAAGGCGTCCGCAAATCTTACAATTGTGGACTCGCTTATTCCAACGTGTTCCCCAAGCTTTGAAGCGGTCATGAAAGCGGCTTTGTCATAATTTTCAATTATGTAATCCGCAATCAGTTTCTGGCTTTTGCTGAAATGCTCATATCTTCTATTTATGATTTTAAATATATCCCGTTTTTCTTCTTTCATTACATCACTCTTTTATAAGATTGAACCCTTCAGTCAATGCTTTGCGATTCAAGTCTTTGAATTTTGCGGGAACCCTGTTCAGTACAGCTTTTTCAAGAAAATCCTGGTCCACAATATGTGTTGCCTCCTGAATGGCTCCCAAAGCTACTATGTTTGAAACGATTGATTTCCCGACTTTATTTGATGCTGTTTCAATTATAGGTATTTTGATTGTTCTTTTCACTTTCAAGGTTTCATCGATTTTGATTGAAGAGTCTACAATTACAATTGCTGATTCTTTTGTGGAATTTTTGTATTTGTCATAGGCAATTTGTGTAAGTGAAAGCAAAATATCGGCTTTATCGACTTTAGGAAAATCGATATCATCCTTGCTGATTATGACTTCCGACTTGCTGGCACCGCCTCTTGCCTCAGGACCGTAAGATTGCGACTGGACGGCATTGTCTCCCTGAAGCAAAGCAGCTTCTGCCAATATTATACCAGCTAATATGAGGCCTTGTCCACCCGACCCGGTCAACCTGATTTCATTTTGCGCCATCATTCGTCATCCTCTCCTTTAAGTCTTTCAATCAACTTGTCATATTCTTCAACGTATTCAGGTGCTTCAGTGTCTTTGAATTCGCCGATAGTAAATTTCCCGTCCATTTCTTCAGTGGTCATTTTTGAAGCTTTTGACACATTGACTGCAGAATCTCTGAGCCATTTGATCATATCGACGGCGTCGCCCTTCTTGTTTCTTCTTCCAAAACTCGTAGGACATGTTGAGATGGCTTCAACCAGTGAGAAACCTTTTTTATTCAAGGCTTTCTCTATATAGTTTGTAAGTTGAGGAACGTGAAAGACGGTTGATCTTGCAGTATATGTTGCTCCAGCGGCTCCTGCGAGCTGGGCTATGTCGAAGCTTCTGTCTATGTTTCCGTATGGGGCTGTCGTCCCAAAGTAATTTGTGGGTGTTGTGGGGGAGTACTGACCGCCTGTCATGCCGTATATGTTGTTGTTGAATACAATCGTTGTAATGTCGATGTTTCTTCTTGCAGCATGAATAAGATGATTTCCACCAATTGCAGACGAATCTCCGTCACCGGACACTACAATCACATGAAGGTCGGGGTTGGCGAGTTTTATTCCTGTGGCAAAAGGCAATGCACGCCCGTGGGTTGTATGGAGAGTGTTGAAGTCCATGTATCCGGGAGCTCTCGAAGAGCATCCGATTCCTGAAACCACACACACCTTGTCTTTTTCAAGTCCCAATCTGTCGATTGCTTCTATTATGGATCTCATAATAATTCCATGTCCGCAACCGGGACACCACATATGCGGAAATTTATCCGAACGCATATATTTTTCAATCAATTCACTTGCCATGATTAGAGGACCTCCTTTGCTTTTGCTGTAATTTCTTCAGGCATAAGGACTTCTCCGTTGGCTTTTCCAACAAATCCAAGTTTGCAGTTGTTTTTAATGACCCTTTCAACTTCCAGCACATACTGACCCAAATTCAATTCGGCTACCAGAATGGCTTTTGCCTGCAGGCTCAATTCCTTGACTCTCTTTTCAGGGAAAGGCCAAATCGTTTTAGGCCTGAACATTCCTGCCTT
>PKTO01000192.1 GCA_002869095.1 Clostridiales bacterium | reverse complement strand
TGTATACATGTTGTGGGGTATCTTTTTATGGTTCACTCTCCAAAACGTGTCTTGCCCCCTGTTCATTCCGTCTATGTCAGCCATATTGAAATCATCTATGTCGGAAAGCGCTGCCAAACTGCCTCCAACATGCACATACAAGGCATCAAATTCCAAAGCTTTATCAATAAAATAAGGCCGCGCGCTTCTGACAGGTCCGATTGAGTTCATATCCGCTTCTTGAAGAATGGCCATATATCTGGTTATGTTGCCTTCCGCGAGGATTTCGAACACAACCTCAGCCTCCGACAACCCGGATTGCGGACGAGCTCCAATGTGGTTGTCAAGCATGACTGCAATAGGCCTTTTGCCTAGAACCTCTTCGTCCACCGGCAAGCCAGTCAATGCTGAACGAAAAAGGGGTTCGGTTTCCTCAATCGGTTTTTCATCCGCCGGCTCTAAAATGGAAACTTCTTCAGGCGGAACTTCAACTTTATCATTCGGATCCGGTGTTTCATCTTTTACACAAGATGATGCAATCGCAATAATCATGCATATAAACAATAAAATGCCAATTTTCCCTTTCAATGCGCTCACCCCTCTATCTCTCTATTCCCATGCGCTTCATGATGTTCTTTTCTTTTTCCCGCATTGTCGTTTTTTCATCTTCGTGCATATGGTCGTGCCCGAGCAGATGCAGCGTACTGTGAACAGTGAGGTATGAAACTTCCCGTTCAATTCCATGTTCAAATTCTTCCCCCTGCGACTTTGCTTTTTCAAGTGATATTACTATATCTCCAAGAATCACGGGAATTCCCGAACCCTTCTGCTCCATTATTTCTTCCTTGCAGGAATACATGGGGAAAGACAATACATCTGTTTCTTTGTCGACATTCCTGTGTTCTCTGTTCAAGGCCCTTATGGCTTCGTTGTCAACCAGAAGAACGTCGACCTCGTCTATGAAATCCAATCCTTCATGATCCAAGGTCTCTTTGACCGAAATACTTATCAGTTTTTTCAAAGCCTCGTCGCACACCATCTTTTCCTGGCTGTTTTCTATCGAAACATGCAACAAAATATCACCTGCTTTTTTTATATTCCATTCGTTTTTCATATTTGTCATATGCTTTAATAATCTTTTGTACCAATTTATGCCTTACAACATCCCTTCCTGTAAGGTTTACAAAACCGATTCCCGGTATTTCCCCAAGAATCTCCGAAGCCTGCTTAAGGCCCGAAGCCTTCCCCTTTGGCAAATCTATCTGGGTAATGTCTCCAGTAACGATGGTCTTTGAACTGAATCCTATCCTTGTCAGGAACATTTTCATCTGTGCCTGCGTAGTATTTTGCGCTTCGTCCAATATTATGAATGAGTCATCCAGTGTTCTGCCGCGCATGTAGGCCAAAGGAGCAACTTCAATCAATCCTCTCTCCTTGTATTTCAAATATGTCTCGCTTCCCAGGATATCATAAAGCGCATCATACAAGGGCCTCAGGTAAGGATCTATCTTCATTTGCAGATCGCCCGGCAGGAATCCCAAACTCTCTCCCGCTTCAACAGCCGGTCTTGTCAATATGATTCTGCTTACCCTTTTGTTTTTAAAAGAATGGACCGCCATAGCAACCGCCAGGTATGTCTTGCCCGTTCCCGCCGGACCAATGCTGAACACAATGTCGTTCTTGCTCACTTCATCAATATATTTTTTTTGCCCCAATGTCTTGGGTTTAATGAATTTGCCTCTGTTTGTAACACAAATAATATCTTCTGAAAGATTCGACAATGTTATGTTCTCATCATCCCTTATCAGGTTAAGTGCATAATTTATCTTCTGCCTGTCGATGATTTCACCCTTTTCGATTAATTCAATCAATGCATTGACAAGCTTGAAGGCAGTGTCCGATTTTTGCTCATCGTCGCTGTTGACTATTATTTCATCGTTTCTAAGGGTGATCTCTGTACCGGTCAAGGATTCGATTTCCTTTATGTTGTTGTCCAGGTCACCAAACAGCTGGGCCTGGAATTTACCGTTGTCAAATTGTATGTTTCTGATGTATCAGCTTTCCAAATCAATCCCCGCCTTCTTTCAGTCTTACATTTCATTATATAATAATATCATTGTTTTTTATACCTAAATTGCAATAACAAGTTGAACTAGTCCTTCTGTAATATAAATCTGTTTCAACTGTAAAGTAATATTCTAAGCTGGTCTTCGAAAGCTTCATCAGGAGTCTTGTACCCAAGTATCTTTCTAGGCAGCGTGTTACACCAAGCTTGAATGCGGCAAATTGCTTCTGTAGAGTATTGGTTCATATTCTTGCCTTTAGGTATAAACCGTCTAATCAGACCGTTATGGCGCTCGTTGGTTCCTCGCTCACTCGAAGTATATGGATGTGCAAAGTACACTTTCGTTTCTGTCTTTGACTCTAAAGTGGCTAATTCCGCGAATTCCGATCCGTTGTCGGCAGTTATGCTTTTGAATACTTTTGAAAAATAAGGGCCGGATTCATCAATCAACTTGTTTAATGCGTTTTGAACGGATACAGCAGTTTTATCCGGAAGTTTTCTGATGATTTCCTTGCGTGTCATTCGTTCTGTTATTGTGAGAAGTGCTGGGTCGGATTTATTTTTATGACCAATAACTGTATCGATTTCCCAATGGCCAAAGTCTAGACGGTCATTTATGAAAGAGGGTCTATCAGCGATACTGGTTCCTAAATGCTTTTTATGCTTTCTTATTTTAGATGGTTTTGTTGTTCGTTTTACCTTAAGTGGCAAATCGATGTTTTTTATTCCGAGAAGCCCTATACTTATGTAATTGTAGAGCGTCTTTGTACATACCATCTCTTCTTTGGGGAAAAGATTTTTTATGGCAGCTGCTCCGCAGATAGCATCGATAGAATGACCTTTTTCAAAGAACATGTGGTTTACATGCTCCATGAATTTTTCGCAATTGAGGTATTTATACTTTGGGCCGCAGTTCTTTCTATTGGCTTCATAGACCGCTTGACCTGTATCAGGGTAGTAAACCATGATAGTCTTGTTCCCCTTAATTTGAGGAACTGTGCCTCGTCTCAGTTCATTCCTAATTGTATTGGAGGCTTTGCCAAGCCGTTTGCCAATTGCATAAGGCGAGAGACCTTCTGCGTGAAGTAACTGTAGTTGGCCACGTTCATAAGGATTAAAGTGTTTATTCTTACGGGATAATGGT
>PKTO01000212.1 GCA_002869095.1 Clostridiales bacterium | reverse complement strand
CCTGAATTTGGAAACCATGTGCGGAGTGTATACGCTTGCAGTGGTGGTTATTATTGCCGTTGCGTCAAGATCCAGGGCCGTGCTGCATGTAGCGTGGCTGACTGCATAAGTTATGCTTTCAGCCTTTAGCTTTCTTTTTTCAGCTAAAACTTTCCTGTAGTTGATGGATTCCTCGGTTATTCTTGCTATGTTAGCCATTGTCTTTATTGACTCGACAGGATACTTGCCTGCGGCGGTTTCACCCGAAAGCATTATTGCGTCCGTACCGTCAAGTATTGCATTGGCTATGTCTGTTGCTTCAGCCCTTGTAGGCCTTGGATTCCTTATCATGGAATCCAGCATCTGGGTAGCGGTTATCACAGGCTTGCTCTGGATGTTGCACTTTCTTATGATCATCTTTTGCACCATGGGCACTTCCTCTGTGGGTATTTCCACACCCAGGTCGCCGCGTGCCACCATTACACCCTTTGAAGCCTCGATTATCTCGTCGATATTGTCGACTCCCTGCCTGTTTTCTATCTTCGATATTATATTGATGTCCCCTGCGCCATTGTCCTCAAGCACCTTTAGGATGGCGTTGACATCGTCCGCCTTTCGTATGAATGAAGCCGCAATATAGTCTATGTCGTTTTCTATTCCAAACATTATGTCTTCAATGTCTTTTTCAGTGAGTGCAGGAAGGTTGATCTGGACGTCCGGTATGTTTATGCTTTTTCTGTCTTTTACCATGCCGCCGTTCAGGATCCTGCAAATTACACTTTCGGAGTCTTTTATCTCTTCCACTTCGAGCTCAATTAGCCCGTCGTCTATCAGTATCTTAGAACCTACCGACACATCCTCCGGCAGGCCCACGTAGGAAACCGAAGATATGTTGTCGTTTCCTATTATGTCCTTGACCGTGATTTCAAAAAGTCCGCCCGTCTCAAGCTCGGCGTATCCGTTTTCAAAAAGTCCAGTCCTTATTTCAGGGCCCTTTGTGTCAAGCATTATTGCTATCGGAATGTCCATTTCCATACGGACTTCCTTTATCATTTCTATGCGTTTTTTATGTTCTTCATGGTTGCCGTGTGAAAAGTTCAATCGGGCGACATTGAGCCCCGATTTCACAAGTTCGGTGAAAATTTCTTTATCCTCGCTTGCGGGTCCTATCGTGCAGACGATTTTTGTTCTTCTCATGAATTTCGCCTCCCTCTATCTTGATAAAATTCCAATCAAGCGGTAATAATCCTCGTTTGTCGCTTTTTTATAATCAAAGACGTTTTCGATCGGGACATCGATAACTTGGCTGTTTTTGATTCCGACAGCCCTACCGTGATTGCCTGCGACAAGAAGGTCTATGGCTCTCGCGCCAAGCCTTGCCGCCAATATTCTGTCAAAGGCGGACGGGGACCCTCCCCGTTGCAAATATCCAAGGATGGATACTCTTGTATCGTATCCCGTCTTTTCTTTTATTTCTTCAGCAAGATCATAAGGTTTGCCGACCCCTTCTGCAACTATTATCAGGCTGTGTATTTTCCCGCGGTTTCTGCCCTCGATTATTTTTCTGCATATGTCGTCGGTGTCGTAATAAATTTCCGGAATCACCACATTTTCGGCTCCGCCCGCCAATCCCGCGTGAAGAGCTATGTCGCCGCAGTGTCTTCCCATTACTTCAACTATGTTTATGCGTCCGTGTGAAACCGATGTATCCCTAAGATTGGATATCGCATCCACAACCGTGTTGACGGCAGTGTCGAAACCAATGGTTACGTCTGTATATCCGAAATCATTGTCTATTGTCCCCGGAATTCCTATTACCGGAACACCTTTTTCGGACAACTTTTGAAGCCCCTTGTATGTTACGTCTCCGCCAATTGCAACGAGCGCGTCAAGGTCGAAAATTTTTATTATTTCAAGAGCTTTTTTAAAGCCCGCTTCCGTCTTGAATTCTTCACTTCTGGCAGTTTTTATTACGGTCCCTCCACGGTGTATAATGTCGCCCACCGCCGAGAGGTCCATATCGCTCATATCTCCTTCTATCAATCCCGAATAGCCTCTTTTTATTCCCGTTATCTCGAGTCCCATGTGCTTGCCGTAACGCACTATCGCCCGTATTGCCGGATTCATTCCGGGAGCGTCGCCCCCGCTTGTAAACACTCCGATTTTTCTGATCATTTTCATACACCTCTACAATCATTGTTTTTAAAGGTTTTTTCAAACAAGCTTAACGCTTTCTTCTCCAAGCGTTGCCTTCAAGGTTTTGAGGAGACCTTCTTCAGGTGAAACCCTTAGCTCTTCGCTTGCTTCGAACGCCTTGTTTTGGTCCTCCACATAGATGTAAACCGCAGTCTTTCCCCGGTGATTCGAAAGTATCCTTTTTATGGACTGCAAGATCACCTTGTCATAGTGCTTTATTTTCAGATAAAGCCTTCCTTCCTGTTTTGGAGGCTTTTCTCTTAAAACATCGTTTTTCTTATGGTAGCCGTATGACTTTTTATACGAACGCCTGCTCATTTTTTCTACGCCTTTTATGTTTTCCACATTAAGCTCGCAAATGTTTTCCGCAAGTATTTTAGGTTCTTCGTCTTCCTTGAAGCTTATTCTTCCATAGACTATTATTATCTTGTCTTCTTCGATGCATGAAATGCATTTTTCATACACGTTTGGAAACACTATGACTTCGAAACTGCTGTATAGATCCTCCACCTGGAGGAAGGCCATACGATTGTTGTTTCTTGTGAATTTCTTCTGCAGGGCAGTTATTACTCCTGCGGCATATATGAGGTCATTGTCCTTTACTCGTGCAGGCAAGCCCACCTCATGCGGTTCCTTCATTTCGGAAGACGATATGAATTTGCCTTTTTCAATCAATTCCTCGTATTCGCCTAGTGGATGCCCGCTTATATAAACTCCAAGCATTTCCTTCTCGAATGCCAAAAGGGTCTTCATGGGAAACTCTTCCCTTTCGGGTATTTTATCGTACCTGAGAGCATCGATGCTCTCATCGGAACCCATGTCGAAAAGCGAAACCTGGCCTTTGACATTTCTTCTCTTATCTCTCTGTATTCCCTCTATAACTTTCTCGAAACATCCTAAAAGCTGGGATCTGTTGATCTTAAGGCTGTCGAAAACACCCGACTTTATCATGCTTTCCACAGCACGCTTGTTAAGTTCGGAAGTTTCAACACGTTCGCAGAAATCTATGAAGCTCTTG
>PKTO01000100.1 GCA_002869095.1 Clostridiales bacterium | reverse complement strand
GCATAATATCCGCTCTTTGGCAGGCTCAATATGTAGCCTTCCGTCAAAAGCTGAAAATATGCGCTTTCTATTGTAGTACTGCTGAGGCCCGTGCTTTGGGATATTTCACGTATTGACGGAAGCTTTTCGCCCCTGCCTATTTCTCTCGTAATTATCTCTTTCCGCATATGCTCGTAAAGCTGCATGTATACGGGCTCATTGATTCCCCTTTTGGGGTAAAATGTCAACAACATTTAATCTGTCCCCTTTCGTTATCATTAATCTGTCACTTTCATTATGGTCACATCCATAGTATATTGTAAATAGAAAATAGTAAAGGAGAAATCGACATGGATTCGAACCAAACAAAAAAGCTTGTTCGCACTTCGGTTTTGGCTGCTGTGGTCTTTGTAACCACCTTTGCCGTTACAATCCCCTTGGGATACGGATACTTCAACATGGGAGACGCCGCGGTATTCCTGACCGGCCTTCTTCTCGGTCCCAAGTACGCTTTTCTTGCAGCCGGTATAGGTTCAGGCCTGGCTGACTATACTGCGGGATACATGTTCTACATACCGTCCACCTTTGTGCTGAAGGGAATCATGGCTCTTCTGGCATCGAAGGCGAGTGAAAAAAGCCTGAAGACAAAAATTGCGGCCATGCTTGCAGGCGGACTGATCATGAACATCGGATACTACGTCACCGAAGGCATAATATACGGAAACTGGATAGCCCCGCTTTACAACCTGCCGTGGAACGCGCTTCAATTTACTCTCGGCATGTTCATAGCCCTGCTTCTCTACAAGCAATTGAAAAGATTCAAATAAATCCAAAAGGACGCATCCTTTGAAGTATGCGTCCTTTTTTCTATCTCTTGACTTTTGCAATTTTTATTATGATGTCGTTTCTCACATGGAATGAATGGCTTTTGCTGAGAAAAACCGAAACTTTACCCATCCTCTCAAGCTTGTCCACTCGACCTGCAATTTCCTTCAGCTCGGCGCGCTTCATCTTGATTCCCGGAGCCAATATTTTTTCATCGTCGACAGCCTTCTTGAATTGCCTCACAGCCCTTTCTTTCCAGTCTTCCGGCACTGCGCTCTTCTTGTGCTTGTTGCACATCCTGCAGCTTAAAGCCATATTGAACAAATCGTCAGGTCCGCCCATGCTCCTTGGATAGTAATGGTCCAAACTAATTTGACTGAACTTGAGGGGTTTCCCGCAATATATGCATTCCCTTCCGTCCCTTTCATAGATGTAGCCCTTTTGTGTTTTCTTTTTAGCCATTGTGAAAACCTCCCGGGAATTGCCGTGTTTTCTTTTGCCGCCTGTGGATATGGCTTGCTTTCGTAGCGAGTTTTCCACAATTTCGGCATTTATACACAGCTTTTCAATCGCAAAGGCCTTCCATCACTCTATTTCTTCCCTGGACACAAAGGTTATCTCGTATGAAAGCGAGTCTCCGTTCCTTACGGCTTCGACCGTTTCGGTGTCTCCCGGCCTGTAGGCGTAAAGAACCTTTATGAGCTGGTTCATGGTTTCAATTTCATTTTCTCCGATTTTAGTTATTATGTCCCCTCCAAGCAATCCGGCTTTGTCGGCGGGAGAATCCTTGTATACCTTGTAAACGAACACTCCTTTTTCAAGCCCCGTATCCTCGCCCGAACTTTGCTCGAACTCTTCGAGGTCGATTCCCTGTATTCCCATATAGGCCTTCGAAAACTCGCCTTTTTCTATGAATTCGTCAACAATCGGCTTTGCTATGTTTATAGGGATGGCAAAACCCAAGCCCTCTCCGCTCTGTATCTTGGCTGTGTTTATTCCAATAACCTCTCCATCGGAGTTCAGAAGCGGTCCTCCGGAATTGCCGGGGTTTATTGATGCGTCTGTCTGTATGAGGCTGTCTATGCTTTCGGAATAGCTTATGGGTATGCTCCTGTTGAGTCCGCTTATTATGCCGGCCGTGACCGAACGCTCGAAAGTGAGGCCCAAAGGATTCCCTATTGCTATTGCGGTTTCCCCTATGACAAGATTGTCCGAATTGCCGAGATCCGCCACCGGAAGGTTTGTTTTTTCAACCTTTACGACTGCAAGGTCGAGTATGGGGTCATTCCAAAGAACTTGGGATTCAAGGTTTTCCCCATCCGACAGCAGAACCGTTACCTCTTCGACGTCGCCGTCGTTTATGACATGGGAATTTGTAAGGATGTACCCTCTGCTGTCGACTATTACGCCGGTTCCCACTCCTTCGGCCCTTCTGGAACCGAAAATGAAGTCATTCTGTATGGCGACTGTTGTGATCCCCACCACAGAAGGCATAGCTTTTTTCGCCACGGCTGAAACAACCGTCAATCCTTCGGTCTCCGAGACTATTTCGTAAGACGGCCCGTTCTGGACATAGAATCCGCTGTAAGGATCCTTTATTATTTTTCCATAAAGATATGTCGGTGCTATATATGCCGTAAACAATCCTCCTATCATGGACGCAATTATGGCAACTGCTATTATCTTCATGAACGATGTTTTATAGATTACGGTTTTTTTGTCGTCAACTTCAGACGATCGGATTTCAACTCTTTCGTTTTCATGTTCTTCCAATTCGACAGATTCCTGTTTTCCTTCGAATTCATTTTCTTCATCTCTTTTATCAATTTCATCATACTCGCGATTCAAGGCTGCTCCCTCCTATTTTGTTATGTTGTATAGCCTTCCCACCCTGTTGCGGTAGGTCATGTCGAGGTCAAGATCCCGTCCATCCCTCAGTCCGTTTTCCTCAAGAATGCCCCTTACCGTCTCAAGCGCCAATTCAGGGAAATTGTTTTCATGGCTCAAGTGACCCAAAAGAACGCACCCTGGAGAGCCTCTTTCAAACATCTTTACCAGGGCCTTTCCTGCCGATTCGTTTGAAAGGTGGCCCGAATCCCCCAAAATCCTTTGTTTGAGGAACCACGGATATCTACCGACTTTCAGCATCTCGACATCGTGGTTGGATTCGAGCATAAGCAGGTCGCTGTTCTCGACAACCCTCAGTATTTCATCGGTCATGTGCCCCAGGTCCGTCGCAACGCTTATTTCAACCCCTTCATTACTGAAGGAAAATCCAAGAGGATGCGCCGCGTCGTGGTCCACATTAAAAGGCTGTATTGAAATGTCCTTTATTTCAAACGGACGATTCCCGTCTATGAAATTCACCTTTTCAGTATTGATTTTTCCCATCTGCGCCTGCATTCCCTTCCATGTATCCTCATGAACGTAAAGGGGCAGGTC
>PKTO01000147.1 GCA_002869095.1 Clostridiales bacterium | reverse complement strand
GTCTTTGTGGTTTAACTTCAATTTTATTGAATGCTTACGAATATGTCTTAATCGGTTAAAATATATTTCGTTATTATATATCCAATCCACGCAACAATTGCCATGAACACATACAACATTTCCCGTTCAGCTGTTCCTATTCCAGCACTCATCTTGTCTTTTTTACTTTCCTCCATGAGGAAGTCGTCGGTAATTTCGATGCCTTGGGAATTATACATTGAAGCTTCGAACAAATTATAATCATACAGCATCTCGTCTGATTCGCGCTTAACTTTGGAATCCAATTCTTTTACAGAATAAATATCAAGGAACTGTGAATTCTTAACATCGAACCGGACCACCTGCCTGACGCGATCAGCCGAATTGTAACCCGGGTTTTTATATGCATAATAATCCAGTCCGTATTGCTTGATTTCGTTTGAAAGATTATATCCGCTTATTATATAGTATGGTTCGCTGTTGATTTTTTCTCTGAATATGTGTACGACAGAAAAATA
This sequence comes from Clostridiales bacterium, assembly GCA_002869095.1. Taxonomy (GTDB): domain Bacteria; phylum Bacillota; class Clostridia; order Peptostreptococcales; family BM714; genus BM714. The sequence continues at coordinate 2,756 of PKTO01000147.1, read as the reverse complement.
ATCTGATGTCTTTATGTTGGCATGAACCAGTCTGTATCTGCCATTGATTCCCTTCTTCAGAAAAGCCAGTCCGTTGATATTTGTCCTTGTCTGATCCTTGAACGTGGCAATGAGAAGACCATCGATCTCTTTTGTTTCAAGCACATATGCATCAACCGATTGCCTGAAAGGAGCAGAGTATTCTGTTATTGCCGCCGACAGATTGCCTTTGTCATTGATGTACTTGAATTCCGAAGCATAGAGAGCATAGCACAATCCAACCGTTACCATTATGCATAAGGCCGCAGCCATCAATCTTGTCCTTTTGATTTTCCTAAGGAATTTCAACTCGACTACAGGCGCTTTTTCCATATTGCCCATATCGGCAACCATCTGTTCATATGCCTCATTGCAATCTCCGCATGCCTTAAGATGCTCCTCAACCGCTTCATTCGTATCTTCACTTGTCAGTTTTTCTATGTAGTTGGGCAACAAATCCCTAACGATGCTGCATTTCAGTTCGCTTTTCATTTCTTCCCCTCCTTCGCCAGCTTTTGTTTTCCCCTGTAGAAAGTCACACGCGCCCAGGTTTCATTTTTAAGCAATATATCTCCAATCTGCCTGAAGCTGAGTTCCCCCGTAAGCCTAAGATACATTACCTCTCTCGTTTTCTCATCAAGGCTGTGAATCCTTTGATACAATTCCACCTTGGTCTCCTTTGCCATTACATCCTTTTCGACGCATTCCTTTGATTGCAAATCTATTGAAATATCATTTGTCGAATTTTCAATCCGCCTCTTTCTGTTTGCATATTCCTTGTATAACAGGTTTTTTGCAATCTGGCAAAGCCAAACCGAAACTTTGCAGTCGCCTCTAAAGCTTTCGCATGTCTTCATTGCCTGATAGAAGGTTTCCTGGGTCAACTCTTCAGACAAGTCGGCATCATGGGTCATGCAGAACATGTACTTGAAAACCGTTTGAAAATACTCGCTGTAAAGCTCATCCATATCCTGCACAAAATCACCCCCTGTTTATAAGTGCCGCAAAAGCGCAATTCGTTACAAAAACCATGAATATTTTTCTGGCACTTGCAATTTCATTCGATTAATAATACTCCAACGCATACTAAAAGCCCCGCTTGCAATCGAGGCCTTTTCACCATGATACGCTTTAGCATATATTTCGGTTTCCCAATAACAGACTATTCCATATTGCCTGTGAAAATCTGATGCAAAATCGGCAATGGCAATGTTTCATGCCGTTCCGGATGCCTTTGTAGCGCAAATTTCTAAGCCTTAATGCTTTTATGTAGTTCCTCTATAAGCCTCTCCCTGTTTTGCGGAAGCATTCCCTTTATCATGATTATGTTTGTAGGATGCGTGGTGTCAAACAGCATCGGGCGCCTCGGCTCAAGATTTTCCAAAAGGGTTCTTATTTCCAGCAGTCGCTCGTTCGCCTTGGCAAGAATAAAGTCGCCCCTTTTTACCATTTCATTCAACTCTGTGCCGTCAAAAACATTCAGGTTCATAGTAATCACTTTGTTTGTCTCGAAGCGGTTGATCATTTTTGCGGTTTCTATTGCATTTGCAGCTGATTTGCCCTTTCCTGCCATTCCATACATGACTATTGTGTTAAAGGCAAGTTTTGCCTCGTTCAGCTTCTTTGCCTGCCTTATAGCCTGATCTGCGGTATGCCCCTTGTTCATAAGCTCAAGAACATCGTCGCTTCCGGTCTCAAAACCTATGTAAAGCAATCTTAGCCCCGAATTATGAAGCAATGACAATTCTCCCGCCGAATACATCGAAATGCTCCGTATCGACGCATATGAGGCGACACGCGCGCAATAAGGCAAGTACTCATGTATCATTTCAAGCAAACGTTTCATTTTTTCAAATCCGATGCTTAAAGGATCGGCACCGGTCAAAAATATTTTTTCCGTATACTTATATCCGTTCATCAAATGCATTTCCATGTCTGAAAACGGAATCTCTCTGTATTTGTAATCCTTGTACATTGAACAAAACGCACACTTGTTGTAAATGCATCCCGATGTCACCGGCAAAAGAACAGTAGTCATTTCATCCTGCGGATAATAGATGGTATCATTTTTATACATCTTTTCCTCCATCAAAAAATTCATTGACACTTGATTCTGACAGCACCGCATTAAACATTGTTCAATGCAATTATATACAATTTTAGTAAAAAATAAAATCCAAAACTTGGAGAATCGGAAGCTGCCATTTCGCAATTGCGATCCTTCCAACAGAAAATGGAGCCGTCCATTAAAGACGGCTCCATTTGTATCGCTTACATCATTTTCAAGCCATTAAGTGTTTCATAGTCCACTATTTCTCCATAAACAATCTTTTCCATTCCAATGTTCCGAAATGATGGAAAATTTTTATGCTGACCATAAAAGCCAAGGCAGTCACCGACGCCCCTATTACAATTGCAGTAATCATCAAAGCCTGCGGAAGAGGATCCACCATAGGAGCCTGAGCCGAAGAAACTATGGGTATTCCGCCTCCTTCAAGATAGCTGAGATTCATAAACAGCAAAATGAGCGAAGTCTCTGTAACCGCAAAACAAATAATCGACTTTATTATGTTGCGGCTGAAGACAACTCCTTATATTCCAATCATAATGATTACGAATGAAAAAACAGGATTCAAAGAGAGTTCCTCCCTTCTTCGATAAAACCGGCTAAAATTGAAACCAGCCCCATGGATACCTTTATGCCTATCAATATATTAAGAAGCACAATGAATAGACTT
>PKTO01000029.1 GCA_002869095.1 Clostridiales bacterium | reverse complement strand
TCTTTTGCCGGCATTGCAGCTCCTCTTAAAGTTATTGCTCTGTAGTAAACTGGTATTTTGTGAGTCAGAACATCGCCATACTTGTCTACACGGCTTCCATATGTGGAACTTGACCATCCGCCTATGATAACATCTTTTTCGCATCCGGCTTCAGCCATCATCTTTCTGAGAACCAAAGATCCAAAGTTGTCTGGGAAGATATTGATGACTTGACCATCTTCCAAGCACGGAATCAATTTTTTGAAGAAAGGAACATGTCCAAAGGTAGGTGTGGCAATTACGATGATTCCGGCACCTTTGACAGCTTCCGCCACATCGGTTGTCACTTTGTCCATCTTGGCAAATCCCTCTCGCTCAAAACCGTATAGGTTAGCTTGCTCACCATAAAATTTAATCCCGACTCTTTCAATATTCATGAGAGTCTTTTCAGCAAAAGGCATCATGTCGCAAAGTCTTACTTTTGCGCCGCCTAAAGCACAGTCCCCGGCAATCGCCTTTCCGACAGCACCAGCTCCCAAAACTGCAATCGGTTTGTCCTTTAAATAACTCATGTCGCTCATTATTTATTCCTCCTTATGTTATATGATTATTTGCATATGTATATAGAGCAATAATCATGCCAACAATCAGGCCAGAGTAATATATGGCTAAACCCTTGAAAAAAGCCGTTTATTCTTGTATCTTAATTCTTTCAAAACGCATTGGTGCCAAATTTTTGGCACCAATGCGTTTTGATTTCGAATTTTCTGTCTATTTCCAACGACTTCAAAGATCGTTAAAAATATTTGCATGCCAATATTTTGGCACATCGTTTATAAATTCACAGGATTCTCGCATATAACAAAACGCAATTGTCGAGATATTTCCAGTTCTCGTCAATTGCGCCTTAATTCAAGCTGCAAATTTTCTTTTTGCTTTTTTTGACTCATATACATAAACATACCAGTATACTGCAGGCATCAGTATAGCCCCTCCGATTATATTCCCTATCGTGACCGGCAATATATTTGCTATCCACATTTGCAACCAGGAAATATCCGCTCCGAGAAATATTCCAAGAGGTATGAAAAACAGATTTGCTATGCTGTGCTCGAAACCTGAAAGAACGAACAGCATGACTGGAAACCACATTGCAAGAATTTTACCGGATATGTCTTTTGCTCCGGCCTGCATCCAAACCGCCATTACAACGAGGACATTACAGAATATAGCCCTAATTACTGCCTCAGCCGGTGTAAGTGCAATCTTTCCTTCGGCAATTGCAACCGCTTTTGCAGCGGCATCTGGCCCATAGAGCCCAGAATTGGAAAGAAGATATGCCAAAGCAACTGCTCCAATAAAATTGCCAATAAAAACCACAATCAAATTCTTGACAAGCTTGATTATTTTTTCATCCCTGTTTATGACCGAAAGGGCGATAAGACAATTGCCAGTGAAAAGTTCTGCACCAGCTATTACCACAAGAATAATTCCTACCGGAAAGACCGACGCACCAATCAATTTTGCAAAGCCGACGTCGACGGTTTCCCCGAGGGTCTGAACCGCAATTATATCCGCATGGGCTCCAAGACCTATAAACATGCCTGCAATGATTGCCAAAAGCAGTGTTTTCATAAAGGCCAGATTCGCTTTTTTCTTGCCTATCCCTATCCAAGATTGGGCTATTTCCCCTGGGGACAAAAATAGGTTTTCCATATAAACCACCTCACATACCGGTTTGAAGCCTGCATGCCTTGACGACATGCTTGGCCAATACCGATGTTGTCACCGAGCCCACTCCCGCAGGCACAGGTGTTATCATTGAAGCCTTGTCTTTGCATGATTCGAAATCCACATCTCCGCACATGTTTCCGTCTTTGTCCATGTTGATTCCGACATCTATTATGACCGCGCCTTCTTTCACATATGAACCGTCTATCATCTTGGCCCTTCCGACCGCCGCAATGAGCACATCGGCTCTGCGGCACATTTCAGGCAAATCTTTTGTTCTGGAATGGCAAATGGTTACTGTTGCGTTCTCTTTAAGCAGAAGCATGGACACTGGCTTGCCTACTACCATGGACCTTCCGACTACGACTGCATGCTTGCCCTTGAGGTCGACCCCGTAGAACTTGAGCATCTCCATAACAGCTGTAGGTGTTGCGGGCGGGAAGCCTGTCTCGTCACCTTCCGTCACCTTTGCCACATTGACAGGCGAGAAACTGTCCACATCCTTTTCCGGGGATATGACATATTTTATTGCTTCTTCGTCCAGATGCCCAGGCATTGGCCTGAAGACCAGGATTCCGTGGATTCCGCCATCTTCATTTATTCTTTTCAGGCTCTCTAGGAAGTCCTTCTGCGAAACATCTTTCCGGAGTTCAAAAACCTCAACATCGATTCCGCATTTGTCCATCCTTTTGAGGGCTCCCCTCTCGTAAGCGAGGTCGCTTGGGTCATCGCCCACTCTCACTATTGCGAGTTTCGGGGTTGTTCCTGCCCCTTTAAGCTCTTTGACATCTGCAATCACCGATTCTGTGATTGAATCGGCAACGGCTTTACCTTTAATAATCGTTCCCATTTCATGCTCCTATTTATTCATTTTTTGTAGTACTTTTTCGTATACTTGGTCCGCTATCCTGGCTCCGTTTTCTACCATGGCATCCACCTTGTGCTTTATTTCGGATGTGTACTCATCGTCTGTTATGGAGTTTATGTTTATTATCACGTTAAGCTGGGCGCTGTAAAGCGCCGCCTTGAGGCACATGACTCCGACTCCCACATCGCTGATTATGAGTTTGGAAGAAATATCTATCAGTTCTTCATGAATGAGGATCGACTCGTGTATGCACTCAACCATCTTTATGGGCGCGTCTATGGCAACCTTGAGGGCGGCCTGGAGAACTTCTTCCTTTTCGGCCTTTTCCTTTTCTGTTGCGGCTTTGATGCCGTATGCCTTGGAAAGAGGAAGGAAGTTCTTTGCGTCCTCGTCTATCAGCTCGAGGAGGCGGTTCCTCAGTTCTTCGCCCTTTTGGAGTATCTCGGCATGCCTTTCCTCTACGTCAAGAAACTTCTTCTTGCCCTTTGAAAAGTTTGCCACCATGCTTGCGAGTGCAACTCCGAGCGCTCCTGTAAGGGCCGCAGCTCCTCCGCCACCGGGGACAGCCTCTTTTGATGCCAGGCTTTCCGCGAATTCTTTACAGGTCTTTTGTGTAAGTTCCATTTTTTTCTCCTGTTTTACGGGCGGCGCCAAATCAAGCGCCGCCTTTCCTTTT